>NZ_LBAW01000002.1 GCF_001648595.1 Legionella bozemanae
AGGCTTATCCAGATTAAAGTGCTTTTGTTTTGAGGGTATTTTCATCTGGAGTAACCAGAGGTTCATTAAAAATTAGGGTAAATGAAGAGGTAACACAAGCGTACTTGTATTGAAGCAGTATGGACATATAGTTTGAGGTAATTGAGATTATATGGTCAAGAAGAGAAGCGCAAACGGTGGATGCCTTGGCAGTAAGAGGCGAAGAAGGACGTGGAATCCTGCGAAAAGCTCTGGTGAGCTGGAAACGAGCGTTTAACCAGAGATGTCCGAATGGGGGAACCCGGCCATGAGCAGTCATGGTCATCGTTAGCTGAATTCATAGGTTAACGAGGCGAACTCGGGGAACTGAAACATCTAAGTACCCGAAGGAAAAGAAATCAAGAGAGATTCTCCAAGTAGCGGCGAGCGAACGGGGAGGAGCCTGGTGTGATTTATAGTGTAAAGAAGTAGAACAACTTGGGAAGGTTGGCCATAGAGGGTGAAAGCCCCGTATATGCAGATTACATTAAGAACTAAGCACGCGAGCAAGTAGGCCGGGACACGTGAAATCCTGGTTGAATATGGGTGGACCATCATCCAAGGCTAAATACTACTTACTGACCGATAGTGAACCAGTACCGTGAGGGAAAGGCGAAAAGAACCCCGGAGAGGGGAGTGAAATAGAACCTGAAACCGTTTGCGTACAAGCAGTGGGAGCATGGCTTAGGCTGTGTGACTGCGTACCTTTTGTATAATGGGTCAGCGAGTTACTTTCAGTGGCGAGGTTAACTGAATAAGGAAGCCGTAGAGAAATCGAGTCTGAATAGGGCGCGAGTCGCTGTGAGTAGACCCGAAACCGGGCGATCTAGTCATGTGCAGGATGAAGGTTGGGTAACACCAACTGGAGGTCCGAACCGGGTAATGTTGAAAAATTATCGGATGACGTGTGACTAGGAGTGAAAGGCTAATCAAGCCCGGAGATAGCTGGTTCTCCCCGAAAGCTATTTAGGTAGCGCCTCGTGAATGATTGTTGGGGGTAGAGCACTGTTTCGGCTAGGGGGCTGTCATGGCTTACCAAACCGATGCAAACTCCGAATACCGGCTAATTGAATCACGGGAGACACACGGCGGGTGCTAACGTCCGTCGTGAAGAGGGAAACAACCCAGACCGCCAGCTAAGGTCCCAAAGTACTAGTTAAGTGGGAAACGATGTGGGAAGGCATAGACAGCCAGGAGGTTGGCTTAGAAGCAGCCACCCTTTAAAGAAAGCGTAATAGCTCACTGGTCGAGTCGGCCTGCGCGGAAGATGTAACGGGGCTAAAACTAGTCACCGAAGCTGCGGATGTGTACTAAGTACACGTGGTAGGGGAGCGTTCTGTAGGCTGAAGAAGGTGGATTGAGAAGTCTGCTGGAGGTATCAGAAGTGCGAATGCTGACATGAGTAACGATAATGAGGGTGAAAAGCCCTCACGCCGGAAGTCCCAGGTTTCCTGCACGACGTTAATCGGAGCAGGGTGAGTCGGCCCCTAAGGCGAGGCTGAAGAGCGTAGTCGATGGGAACCAGGTTAATATTCCTGGACTTTTTATAAGTGGTGAAGTGGGGACGAAGAAGGCTAGATGAGCCAGGCGTTGGTTGTCCTGGTATGTGCATGTAGGGGGATGGTTTAGGCAAATCCGGACCATTGTTAACTCTGAGGTGCGACATGGTGCTGACACTTCGGTGTACAGCGAAGTCATTGATGCCCGGCTTCCAGGAAAAGCTGCTAGCCATAACTTATAGAGAACCGTACCGCAAACCGACACAGGTGGACAGGTAGAGAATACTAAGGCGCTTGAGAGAACTCGGGTGAAGGAACTAGGCAAAATGGTACCGTAACTTCGGGAGAAGGTACGCCCTTTTTGGTGATACGCCTGCGCGTAGAGCTGGAGAGGGCCGCAGAGACCAGGTGGCTGCGACTGTTTATTAAAAACACAGCACTCTGCAAATTCGTAAGAAGACGTATAGGGTGTGACGCCTGCCCGGTGCCGGAAGGTTAATTGATGGGGTTATCTTCGGAGAAGCTCTTGATCGAAGCCCCGGTAAACGGCGGCCGTAACTATAACGGTCCTAAGGTAGCGAAATTCCTTGTCGGGTAAGTTCCGACCTGCACGAATGGCGTAACGATGGCCACACTGTCTCCACCCGAGACTCAGTGAAATTGAAATCGCTGTGAAGATGCAGTGTACCCGCGGCTAGACGGAAAGACCCCGTGAACCTTTACTATAGTTTTGCACTGGACTTTGATGATGACTGTGTAGGATAGGTGGGAGGCTAAGAAGTAGGCACGCTAGTGCTTATGGAGCCGACCTTGAAATACCACCCTGTTGTTATTGAGGTTCTAACTTAGTCCCGTAATCCGGGATGAGGACAGTGTATGATGGGTAGTTTGACTGGGGCGGTCTCCTCCCAAAGAGTAACGGAGGAGCACAAAGGTACCCTCGGTACGGTCGGACATCGTACCAAGAGTGTAAAGGCATAAGGGTGCTTGACTGCGAGAGCGACGGCTCGAGCAGGAACGAAAGTTGGTCTTAGTGATCCGGTGGTTCTGAATGGAAGGGCCATCGCTCAACGGATAAAAGGTACTCCGGGGATAACAGGCTGATACCGCCCAAGAGTTCATATCGACGGCGGTGTTTGGCACCTCGATGTCGGCTCATCACATCCTGGGGCTGAAGCAGGTCCCAAGGGTATGGCTGTTCGCCATTTAAAGTGGTACGCGAGCTGGGTTTAGAACGTCGTGAGACAGTTCGGTCCCTATCTGCCGTGGGCGTAGGAAAATTGAGAGGAGCTGCTCCTAGTACGAGAGGACCGGAGTGGACGAACCTCTGGTGTACCGGTTGTCACGCCAGTGGCATTGCCGGGTAGCTAAGTTCGGACGGGATAACCGCTGAAAGCATCTAAGCGGGAAGCCTCCCTCAAGATGAGTTTTCCCATGAAGCCCGTTGAAGACTACGACGTTGATAGGCAAGGTGTGGAAGCGCAGTAATGTGTGAAGCTAACTTGTACTAATTGGCTGATTGTCTTGACCATATAATCTGAGTTACTTCAGAGTGACTGATTGAATACAAGGGCATCTAGGTTGGGTAACCCTCAGCCTAAATGCTGAAATATATGTGAACTCTTTATTTACCTAATGCATGATTCGGGTATAATACGCCCATTGTTCATGCAAACCAGTTTTCCTGGCGACCATAGCGGTTTGGAACCACCTGATTCCATCTCGAACTCAGAAGTGAAACGAACCCGCGCCAATGATAGTGTGAGGTCTCCTCATGTGAAAGTAGGTCATCGCCAGGGTTTTATTCTTAGAAAGCGGCTTTAGAGCCGCTTTTTTTTTCAGCTTTATATTGCTATAAAAACTATAAATGATACGCAGTATTCAGGCCGTTTTCCTATGAGCATTGTGAATTGAGATAAATTCTTGCCTGCTTTTTAATTTAGTTTCCTATAGTTACTGTTATTTCTTGTAAAGTTTAATAATTGATTTTTATTTGACTTTAGTTTAAGTTAATCTTATTTAAGGATAGGTTGTAGTTTATGTTAGTCCAACGAATTTTGGATTTTATTCAAACTTTAGAAAGGGAAGGCAATCTCAGTTCATGTGATGCAAAGTTACATGAATGTCTTTTTGAGCGTTTTTCTAAACGAATAGCAGGTGACGATTTAACCCGTGATGACTTTTTTTACCTTCTTGCTTGCTATAAAAGCCGTTGGGAAGCAATTGTGGATCGTGACGATGATTACACACGTAATCCCTCGACTATTAATCAACACTGGATCGATTTGGCTAAAGAACTTGCTCCATTAGTGAAGATTAATTATTTAAAAATTCTGATACCAACTTTGGTAAATGAAAAAGATTTAAATGATTTTTCATCGCTTGATGAAACCGTAAATCTCTTTAACTTTTATCTAGGCCATGGCGAGAAGACTTTATATAGAAAATTGAGCTTTTGCAGGCACTTAGAAAGCTGGCAATTTGAGCTATCGACCTACAGAGCAGATAAAAAATTAAGTGTTGTTACGGTAGATGAATTGGCTCGTCTCAAATTATGCAAACAAACTTCACGAGAAGTAAGCGTAAATTCTGAACCATTCAAAAACTTTTGGGATCTTATGCGCAAAAAAGTCTTTGTTAGGTTAAGAAATCGGGGCCATATGCCTATAGCATTTTTGCCTCATTTACTGGAGTTAATCGAACAATACTATTCTTTAAAAGAGAGGGGTTTAGATTTTACACACTTCAAAAAAGAAATTAATAATCTTTTCCGACGCTTATATGATTATAATTTGGCTGATGTAAATTTCTTGTACGGCACGAAAATTGAGTATAAAGAAAATGAAGAATACCTGTTGGATTTATTTATCGCACTTCATACTGCGAATAGTTATGATGAGATAAATTATGAAATGCAAACGCTCGGTAAATGGCTATTTGCATTTAATTCAGATTTAAAAGCTACAAGTAAGGAATTACAACCTGTTTACCAGGATCGGGCCGAAAAAATTGCAGAAAAACCATTCATTAAAACAGATGCTTTTGTGAATTGCTGCAAGCTGCTTGTTTCTCTATTTACTACTCAATTTGAACTTTCGTTTTTTTTCACGCGGCAAACGCATAGTTTATGGGATAAAAAAGCCAACGTTTTTCCAGAGGCATATGGGATTTTTACGGTTTTGCTACCCCTTATCGCAGCAAATAAGCCTAAAGCTTTGGAAGACGCTTATGAAGAAATTATCCAGGATATTATTATTCCTGCACGTAGAGATAATAGTTTTTATACATGGTTTACTCGTTATCAACCGACAATTAAATGGTTGGAGCTTGTTCAAGATTGTAAGTTAAACGAACTTGGTGTTCATTGGTTTGAGCCCGAGTTGTTATTTAATGCATTGCAGCTTTTTGATACAAGAAATCCGTCAGTTCAAATGCGTATTAATCATTTATTAGATGACATCATTCAAACTTACGCTCAACACCAAAATGAGCTCATGAAGCAGTTTCGTGTTAATATCTTATTTACTGAATTTCTCAATGGATTAAGTGAATACCATTCTAAGCGATTATTAATTTTAATTAAATTATGTGATTTAGAAAGGGCAAAGTCCCAATTTCTCAGTAATTGCACCAAACATATCAATGCACAAATAGCTCAATTGAGTCAAAGTACTGAAAGTTCATCGTTATGCTTTTTCTCTCGTATCCGTAATAAATCAGAAAGGGTAGATTTATTTAAATTGCCCGAAAAAGCAAAAGATGTTGAATCAATGATTGTTGAGTATAAAACTCAATTATCTGATCTCTCTGTTGAACCCAGGAAAGCAGAGAATATAAGTACCTACTTATTTAAAATAGGCCAACCTATTTTAACTGTAACGCAAAAGGAAAAGGCTAAGAATAGCGGCAGACCCATTCTTGATTATATAGGTCAATATACGTAACGATTTTAAAGTTCTAAATGGAATAATGGTGAGCAGGCAGTTAACTTGCCATTATAGATTTTTGCTTTACATCCGGGACTCAAATGGTCAGTGTTGGGCTGCAAGAAGGTTTTATTTAGTATATTGTGCGCAAAGCTTGATAAAATTTTCGTATCGTTTTTCTGAAATCAAGCCGTCATTTTTTGCTTTAATAATGGCACAATGCGGGGTGTCTTTATGGGTGCAATTACGAAATTTGCATTGCGGCAAGTAGGGTCTAAACTCAGGGTAACCGCGCACGATTTCAGCAGTATCTATATGCCATAAGCTAAATTCCCTTACTCCAGGAGAGTCAATTAAAGCCCCGCCACTAGGTAAATGGTAGTAGCGAGAATTGCTCGTAGTATGCCGACCTAATTCTGATATTTCAGAAATTTCATTAATTGAGATATTTTGTTCGTGAGGCAGGATGCTCGAAATAAGCGAAGATTTACCTACCCCAGATTGACCTACAAAAACACTGATTTGATGATTTAATCTATGTTTGAGTTGCTCTAAGCCCTTAGGAGAGTGTTTATTAGTCAGTAGAATGGGATAATTAAGATTTCCATAGTCTAGAAGTAATTGTTCTTTAAGCGATTCACAGGGTAAGTCAGTTTTATTTAATAAAATTATTGCCTGCAAGTGCAGGGTTTCCGCCATAACTAAATAGCTATCAAGCAATGGCCAGGATATTTCTGGTTTTGGTGCGATGACGACTATGAGTTGTGTGATATTAGCAGCAACAGGTTTTATCAGCCCTGAACTGGTTGGTTTTGCCAAGACACTGCTTCGTGGATATAGGCTGACTACTACACCTTGATTAACGCCCTCTGCTTGCCAAATTACCCTATCCCCGGCTACTACTGTTTCCAGATTAGGTCTGATGGAACAATGAATCTGTTTACCCTGATTGTCTTCGACTACAACGTGCTTGCTAAAGCGAGTAATAACTAAACCATCAACCAGATCACCATCACTTTTTTTATTTTCATGATAATTTTGTTGAATTTTTTCAATACGGGCAGATTGTTGTTTAGTAATACGTCTTTTACTCATGGTTCTGATCTATATTATAATTATTAAAAATATCCTTAGCTCAGAGAGAAAGCCAGAGCTAAATAATCAATACAGTATGAAGGTAAATTAAATTTAATGAAAGTCTACTTGGTGGGTGGTGCTGTTCGTGATCAATTATTAAATCTTCCAGTAAAAGAGCGCGACTGGGTTGTTGTTGGTTCTAGTTCGGATGAATTATTGGCAAAAGGATTCAGAAAAGTTGGCCGTGATTTTCCAGTTTTTTTGCATCCTAAGACCAGTGAGGAATATGCTTTAGCACGAACCGAAAGAAAATCAGCTTCTGGATATTATGGTTTTTCCTGTGATTTTGATAAAACTGTAACTTTGGAAGAGGATTTAGTACGTCGTGATTTAACAATTAATGCAATAGCTCAAGATGAAGAAGGGCAGCTCATTGATCCCTTCAATGGCAAAAAGGATATAGAGGCTAAGTTACTCCGTCATGTATCTCCAGCTTTTGTAGAAGATCCTGTACGTGTGCTGCGTGTTGCTCGTTTCGCCGCACGCTTTCATCATTTAGGTTTTAAATTAGCTGATGAAACACGTGCATTGATGTATACCATGGTTCAACGAGGTGAATTGGCTCATTTGGTGCCCGAACGTGTTTGGCAAGAATGGCAAAAAAGTCTGGGGGAAAAAAATCCAGAACAATTTATTGCTACCTTGCGTTCCTGTGATGCATTGCGTGTTATTTTGCCTGAGCTTGATGCACTGTTTGGTATCCCTAATCCTTATCGCTACCATCATGAAGTAGATACTGGAATTCATACTTTGCTGGTTTTACACGCTGCAGTGACTTTAACTGCAGATCCTGTGATACGTTTTGCTGCATTAGTTCATGATTTAGGTAAGGCTTTATCACCAGCAAACAATTGGCCAAGCCATCATGGCCATGAAGAACGAGGTGTTCCTATTATTGAGGCTTTGTGTTCTCGTTTACGGATTCCCAATGATTATCGTACTCTCGCAACTATGGTTTCACGATTTCATTTGAATATTCATCGTTTATCTGAGTTGCAAGCCAGTACCATTGTAAGACTTTTAGAACAATGTGATGCATTCCGCCGCCCACAACTCTTTTATAATATGTTAATTGCTTGTGAATCTGACGCAAAAGGCTGTGGCCGAGATATTGAGTACCGGCAGAGTAAATTATGGAGTTACTTGCTCACTGAGTGTGCTAAAGTGAATAGCCAAGCGATTATTGCTGAAGGTTATAAGGATGATGCAATTAAACAAGCCTTGCATCAAAGACGAGTGGCTTGTGTAGAACTGATACTAAACTCCTGGAAGACAAATGAAAAATAATCAAAATTTAATTTGGATAGATTTGGAAATGACAGGACTTGAGCCTGAAAAAGATAGGATCATTGAGCTTGCTACGGTGGTAACTGATCCCCATTTAAATATAATTGCTGAAGGACCAGTCTTTGCTATTTCTCAACCTAAAGTGTTGCTGGATGGAATGGATTCCTGGAATACCAGACAACATGGACAATCTGGTTTAGTCAATCGAGTTTTGCAAAGTCAAATCAGTGAGGCGCAAGCAGAGCAATTAACCATTGAATTTCTAAAGCAGTATTTGGATAAAGGTAAATCGCCAATGTGCGGTAACAGTATATGTCAGGACAGGCGATTTTTGTATAAATACATGCCAGATCTTGCTGCATTTTTTCATTACCGAAATTTGGATGTGAGTACATTAAAAGAATTGGCCATACGTTGGAGACCTGAATTGCTAAATGGGGTGGTTAAAGAATCAAAACACCTTGCATTAGACGATATTAAAGATTCCATTGCAGAATTAGTATATTATCGTCACCATTTTATAAATTTGCCGGATGTAACAAAATGACACAAAGAGAGCGATTAGAACTACCTAACAGTGCAGATAAATTGTTATTGCATTCATGTTGTGCACCCTGCTCTGGTGAGGTTATGGAAGCGCTTATCAGTTCAGAAATTAATTTCACTATCTTTTTTTATAATCCGAACATTCACCCTGTTCAAGAATATGAAATCAGAAAAAATGAAAATATTAATTTTGCACAAAAACACAATATTCCATTTATTGATGCGGACTATGACAAAGATAATTGGTTTGCTCGGGCTAAGGGTTTGGAGTGGGAACCTGAGCGTGGTAAACGATGCACCATGTGTTTTGATATGCGTTTTGAACGCACAGCATTATATGCTCACGAACATGGTTTTCCTGTGATCAGCAGTTCTTTGGGAATTTCACGCTGGAAAGATATGAATCAAATTAATGATTGCGGCATTCGAGCTGCGAGCAAATATCCCAATCTGGAGTATTGGACTTATAATTGGCGCAAAAATGGGGGTTCAGAACGCATGTATGAAATTGCCAAGCGCGAAAAATTTTATAAACAAGAATATTGTGGATGTGTGTATTCTTTACGCGATACAAATGCTTGGCGTAAACAAAAAGAGCGTAATCGAATAAAAATCGGCATTAATTATTATTCGGAAGAGCAAAAAGATGAAGGAGCGTTATGAGTACGCACTCACATGGTGGTGGTTCACATCATCATCACGGGCAACAGCATACTGCTACGTATAATAAAGCGTTTATTATTTCCATAATAGCCAATGGCCTTTTTGTACTCATACAAATTGTTTTTGCCTACTTATCTAATTCGACCAGTTTGTTGGCCGATGCGTTTCACAATTTGGGTGATGTTTTAGGTTTAATTTTAGCCTGGATTGCTACAGTACTTATGAAACGCGCACCTACGATGAAAGCAACTTATGGTTTAAAAAAAATATCCATTCTCTCCGCGTTGGCAAATGGGATTTTGTTAGTCTTTACTTGTGGAATTATTGCCACCGATGCTGTTTATAAATTATTTTCACCATCAGAGGTCCAGGCTTTATCCGTGATGATTGTCGCAGGTATAGGTATTGTAATTAATTCAACCACTGCTTTATTGTTTGCTCATGGTTCTGAGGACTTAAATATTAGAGGAGCTTATTTACATTTATTTTATGATGCCTTAGTTTCAGTTGGCGTGGTTTTGTCAGCGGCATTATTGTATTGGACTGGTTGGCTTTGGATAGATCCTGTAGTCGGTTTGTTGATTGCATTAATTATGCTTAAGGGCACCTGGAGTTTATTTGCAGGGAGTTTCAGATTAATTATAGATGGCGTGCCAGACAATATTTCCTGGACGGCTGTGAGCGATTTTCTATTAAACAAACCGGGTGTAAAAGGATTCCATGATTTACATATTTGGGCACTTAGTACTCAGGAAAATGCGATGTCAGTCCATTTACACATGCCTGATGAAGAACTTTCTGATGCATTAAGGGCAGAATGGGTTAAACAATTACGTCATGAATTTAATATTCAACATGTAACAATTCAAGTAGAAAAAACTAAGACAGATTGTAATGATGCATGTCATCAACCAAAGTTCTTATAGATAAGTATCAGAGGTCATTGCTGGCTTTCAGCTTGAGATATCATTACTTTTTTAATTTGTTTAATCTGTAGACTCCAACGTCCCGCGGCTTGTCCGCAGGATCCAGAGATATACAAAATTGCAAGGTATTTTTGTTATTTCAAGATCATAGTGGATCCCGCGGACAAGCTGCGGGACGTAGGGGATGGAGAAATTTAGCCTTAAAAGGTGAGAGTACCTCAGGCTGAAAACCCAGTTTCTTTTGGGTGCCAAAGTATTTTTCTTTAAGTTGATGCCCTAGGCTCAGCACTTACGATATAAATTTAGGTTTCTTTGGTGATTAACTCTAATCCTTGCTTATAACTTTTACATGCGAGTGATTCTTCGCCAAGCTTTTCATGCAACTGTCCTTGAATTTTGTAGGCTAAAGAGCTAGGTTCGATCTCATTTGATTTTTCAATATAATATTTGGCTTTGCCCCACAGTTGTTGTTTCATACAGATTTGCCCTAAACATAAATAAAGTGCTGCTGAATGCGTATTTTTTTTGAGTAATCCCTCAGCAAAAGCCAATTGCTTTTCATTAGATGGTAATGCGCTATAAAGTCCAATCAATTGGGGGTTAAGATCTTTACGCAATGCACGTTGCAGCAGATTACTCGCGGTAGTATAGTCCCCTTTTTTTAATAAGAAACGTACATATTCTGCGATAATATTGGGCTCATTAGCCAAAGGTTTAGGAATTGAATGAAAAAAAGCATCCACAACTTCTGCTTGATTTTGCTTTACCAGGTCAATAAGCCTTTGTAAATAAGCATTATATTGTAATAACTCAAATTCCTGTTGATTCACAACCTGATGCTTTTTTAAATCAGGCAAAATAGTTATAAGTTGCGGCCAGTCTTTTACTTCTTGATAAAGCTGCATGATTAGTTTTAAAACGTAAGGATGGCGTGGTGCTATATCATGTAAATGTTTTAAGGTCGCCAGGGCTTGTTCCCATTGATGGTTTGCCAGTTGCAACTCTGCTTGCGTTAATTCAACAGCAATTTTAGCTTCTGGCATTGAGTGCTGGGCTTCACGCAAATAGTCATCACGTAATTGATTGTCCCCCATTTTTTGCGCTGCTCGAGCTGCTGTTAAATAATTGAGTAGCGGCGTATCGGTATTAGGTAATGCCTGAATCAAATGATTTTTTGCTTTTAACCAATATCCCTCACTGTATTCAATTAAACCTTTTCGAGTAATTGCTTGTGCTTTTTGCGCCAGTCGTTTCGAATGCCATTGAGTTAATGCACTTGGGGTATGCGAAATCTTTTGACATAAGCGAAGAAGAAAATACAAAACAATAAATAAAATAATAATACCAAAGACAGCTACCCAGACGGTTGTTTCAATGGTCCAATGGTTGATTGCAATTAATACATAGCCTGGATCTTTATTAAGTTGAACTCCTAAAGCTACAGCACCGAGTAAAATCAAAAAAGCAAAGAGAAGACGCATCATTATTGATTTCCTCCTTGTTCGCTATTTATGGATTGGTTTGCTGAAGTTTTTTGGGTATCAATCAATTCATTGAGCATAGGAAGTGCAGAGCCTATACGGGGTCTTTTTTGAGTGATATTTGTTTGTTGCAACTCAGTGAGTTTTTTGATTAAAGCGGCCGTGTTTGGCGTATTTGCATTAAAGTTCGTTTTAAGACTGTCAATTGCCTGTTTTAGAACCAGTTGATAAACAAAAGGTTCATTATTTAGAATTGCCCATTGTGCTTCTTGAAGATTAAGCCGGAGTTTTTCCTTAAGTATGGCTTCGAATGCGGGGGATATAAGTGGTTTAATTTCCTGCTTATGACGTCGGATCACAACAAGTTTTTCCAGTACATTCATACTGTTTTGTAAGCGAGTGCGCCAAGTGGGTGAGTTATTTGCTGGCGATGTTGTATTTTCTGTTGAAGTTACCTTTTCACTTACCGGTAATGGAACACCCAAATTATTAATGCTGCTTTGTGCTGCATCCAGTTGGCTAAGCAATCCAGCAATATCCACAGAGGGTAGGGCCTGGGTTTGGGCTATATCTTTAGCGACTGCCTGCCGTATATCCAAAATTTTAGGACCATTTAATTGTTTTAAGAGCTGATCTGCTTGTCTTAACAATGCTATTGTGGAGTCCGCTCCGTTACTCCAATGTGCATTGATTTGCGCTAATTCAAGGTAGTAACGTGCTTTAAGAAGAAGCCAGTCCTGATTTTGATAGAACTGTTGGTTCATTGCATTTTGTAATTGTTTGCTTAAATTTTCAAATTTGGTTTGTAATTGTTTTTGTATTTCTTCAGCATTATTTGTTTTTGCATTGATCAGCTCTTGAGCTTGATCTTGTTTTTGTTCTAGTTGTTGTAGGTGTGTGGAAAAATTATTTTGCACTTCACTTAATTGATCGTGCAATTGTTTGTTCAGAAAAAAGGTATATGCAGCGAGGCCAAGCGCGACGAAAGCAATAAGGCAGCTTAATACAAATATTAGATATTTATTTTTACAAACAGGGGAATTACTTTTGGGTTTCGTCTTTTCAGTAGGTGTCGCGTTGACTGCTTTTTTTGCTTTTTGTATTTGTTCTTCTTTGCCGCTTGCCATAAATTAATCCTTGTTTCTATAGTCAAACAATGTATTCATTACCCGATTAGGAGTGCATACTCTAATATTTCTTATTTTCATTGAAGAGGCAATTTGAGCCAGCCGCTCACTAATTATTAGCCATTTTTTATTGCGAAGCCAATCATGGGCTTCTTTATCAAACAGTTTAAAAAGGTTATGCAAAGACTGTTCGCTTGTTAACAGTATAATGTCCACTAAATCATCGCGCCATATCGATTCAATAAATTGACGGCTTATTTGAGGAATAACCCTTTGATATACTTTGAGAGTAATCAGTTTGGCTCCTCTTTGCATCAATTGTTCCTCAATGAGAGGTCTACCTCCCTCACCCTTAAATAGTAGCACGTTTTGTTTTTCTGGTTGTTGTAATGTTTTTAATGCCAACAAATGTTCACTGTCAGGCACCTCAGGAACTGCACTCACACGTATGCCGAATTTTTGCAGTGCCGCTGCACTACCTTGACCGATTGCAATGACTTGAATCGAAGATGGCCATTTAATATGTCGCTGGTTTAATTGAGTAAAACAATAATAAACCGCATTCGCGCTAATAAAAATGGCTTGATCCACTTTTTCTAAATTAGGTAATGAATTGATCCAATTGCTGTTTGCTGCTTCAATTTTTAAAGTTGGTAGTTCAATTGCTACTCCTCCTGCCGCACGAATACTTTGGCTCAATTGACGTGCTTGCTCTCGTGGGCGAGTATTTAAAATGCATAAACCGTGAAGTGAGCTGCTCATCGTGGAACTGATGCAAGAAGGTTTGCTGCACCTTGTGCCAGCAAGGATTGAGCACAACGCTCAGCCATGCTGGTCGCTTGCTCTATTGGGCCGGTTTGCGTACTTGTGATGATTTGTGATCCATCAAGGGTTAAAATTTTCGCGTGCAAAGAAAGTTGCTTGTTCTCTATTGGAGCGCAAAAAACTGCTAAAGGCACATGACAATTACCGCCAAGAAGAGCGTTAACTCTTCGTTCTGCGTGGACACAAATAGAAGATATGGGATCATTGAGTTCCGTAATGAGCGTTTGGATTTCATGATCATCGCTTCTGCATTCGATTGCTAAGGCGCCTTGACCGCACGCAGGAAGCATAATTTGTGCTGATAATTGTTCGGTTATGACATCAGTGAATCCCATACGCTCAAGGCCCGCAGCAGCAAGGATAATTGCGTGATACTCTCCTGATTTGAGTTTTTCAAGTCTCGTATTAATATTACCTCGTAAGGATTTAACATTTAAATCTGGTCTGTAAGCTAATAATTGCGATTGTCGTCTAAGGCTTGATGTACCAACAATAGATTGGGCAGGCAGCGTTTGCAACTCGTTGTATTGGTAGCTGACTAAGACATCGAAAGGATTGTCTCTTTTACAGATCGCGGCCAAGTTCAGGCCTTCAGGAAATTCCGCGGGCATATCTTTTGAAGAATGAACGGCAAAATCAGCTCTTTTATCCAATAATGCTTCTTCTAATTCTTTCACAAATAATCCCTTGCCCCCAACAGCCAGAAGCTTATCTTTGAGAAATTTATCTCCAGAGGTAGTCATGGGTAATAATTCAATCTGCAGATTCGGCCATTTATTTAATAATAAATCTCGAACATGATTGGCTTGCCATAAAGCAAGTGGGCTTTGACGCGTTGCTATACGTAATGTTCTTGAGACCATAGAATACCGCATTTTGGAACGAATGCAGTATCATACTATGTTCATTATAAGGATGCACGCACAGAACGAGCGATAAAAGCATCCTAAGAGGCTACATCATGAGTCTGGATTTTTTAGTTGCACCCAATCCTCGGGGGGTATGGCGACGCTTTAGCCTGGCTGCAGAACATGAATATTATTTACAGCTGTCATAAAGAGCATAAGGTTTTTGTTTATAATAAGCCCAGTAACGGTCTCCATAAGACCAATGCCAGTATTCATTGCGATAATTAACGAAACCAACAGCCTCCAAGGCTTGACTCATGATTTTGCGGTTTTGCTTTGCTTCTTCGCTAATAATCTCTGAGGCAGTTAGTGAAAGAGAGCCATCTAAATCCTCCATCCAATCTTTGGGATGAATTCCCATTTCAATGGCCTCTCTTTGCTCATTGATTAAATATACATCAATTGCCGCGCCCGTTGAGTGCGGCGGGATATTGGGCGAACCGTCTTGATTAATTACTGGGGAAACCATGCGTGTTGTTTCAGTGAAAACCTGTTCATATGACCATTCAGGATGTTTGTTCTTAACTTTCTCATAACGTGTGTCAAAGAGCGATTTTTGTAATGTCAGACTCCGATAACTTTCATACAAACAAAAACGCAATCCTTTAGGCAACAAGAATTGGGCTTGTTTTAATTTCTCATAAACCGTGTTTCGCATTTTTGTGTAATCAGTATTGTTTGGTATTTCCGGAGATGGACCATAGCTAATTTCTTGAAGACCCACTAAATCAACCATAGGCTCGTGATTATCCATCACCGGAATAGTGACTATTTTCCGATCTGCAATGAGCAAAATTGAGTCCAACTCAATGTAATCTGACATTTAAGGTCCTTATAACATTACTTATTTTTTTGCCATTGATGCGAAGAAATCTACTGCATTTTTTCTTATTTCCTCATCGGTTAGATCTCGAGTATGCGTGGCAATCATCCAGGAATAGCCAAAAGGATCTTTAATATGTCCGGCACGATCTCCCCAGAACATATCAGCTACAGGCATTGTTATTTGGCCACCGGCAGCTACCGCCTGTTGGAAAACGGAGTCTACGTCAGCAACATAAATAAAAAAACCGATTGGCGAGTTGCCAAGGGTCTCCGCGCTTTTGGTACAATTGTCTCCTTCCATTTCATCACCTATCATCATCATGGAGCTGCCAATCTGGAGGTGGGCATGCATAATACCTTTTCCATCCAAAGAGGGGAAAACATGCAGTGCTTTGGCATCAAATGCTTTTTTATAAAACTCAATCGCTTTCGCACAATCTTTAAAAGTCAAAGTCGGAGTTACAGTATGAAAGCCTTCAGGAATTGCTTGGACCATGTTTTATCTCCATAAAATTTTGGCTAGAAGAGCCATTAGACCTCTTTCCAAACTCTGCTGAGGAAGTGCCTTGTTTCGTCGATACGGTGCTCAAATCCTTATGTACTTGTGTGTACATTCCGGTTCTCTGCTTCGTGTCCCCCCAGCGAGTTTGGAAAGAAGTCTATTATAATCTTATGAGAACAAAATGATAGGGTCTGTTTCCATTCTACTGTCTTGGGCCAAACTATCCTGATTTTTTGTGCTGCTATGCTCGCATACTCCATGTATGCTGGGCAACGGTACTCTCGAAAATCTGACCATTTGGCTCCAGCTCAATGCAAACAGATCCTGGTTTTTAATCGTGCTGGAAAAAAAATTCACTTCTAGGTATCATGTCAAATTATTATCAGACAGGGTAAATGGATCTGATTATTGAACATAAATCAGCACTTTTTGCCTATTTGTCACGCATAAAGCGCTGGATATGGTCATTTTGATTTTATTTATCATCCTAGCTAGATACGTTTACCCTGTATTCTCATGAGGTGTCTGGGCATGAAGTTGCAGTTTTTGATATCATTGTTTTGTTGTTCATTTGCTCTGTATGCAAGTGATGAATTGCAGCAACGAGAAATTCAATTAAGAATTCAACCAGTAGGAACAGTTACTGTACAAGGCCAGGCTCAAGATAATAAAGCAATGAGTAATGCCGCGACAAAAACAGAGCCCGGACAAGAAACATACCAACAATATTGTATTGTATGTCATCGAGATGGTCTCGCGGGGGCGCCAAAGTTCAGAAATGAACAGGATTGGAAACCGCGTTTATCAGGGAGAGAATTAAATGATTTGCTTGCTTCTTCAATTAAAGGTTTGAATGCCATGCCTTCAAAAGGAACATGTATTAAATGCAGTGATGATGATCTTAAAGCGGCTATATCCTATATGTTGCCAAAATCATGAGAAAAATTACTTATAGAAAAATTCAAACCTTTAATGCAATGCTGACTTTGTTTGTATTGTTTGCTTCTTTTTATTTTCAATATGTGGTTGGCCTCACGCCATGTCCTTTATGCATCATGCAGCGTGTCTGTGTTTTTTTGTTGTTGGCCGTTATGGGGTTAAGCTTTCGAACTTTAAAGAGGGCGCGTATTATCAGTTTGCTGCAAATCATCATTGCCTGTGCCGGACTCTATTTTGCTTTACGCCAACTATGGTTGCAGTCTTTACCAGCAGGTGAAGCGCCTGCCTGTATGCCAGGACTGGATATTCTAATTCGTTATTTTCCCTGGCAAACGGTATTAAAAACTTTGTTTTGGGGAACAGGGGATTGTGCTGAAGTCAGTTGGCAAATGTTAGGAATCTCGATGCCGGGATGGTGTGCTTTGTACTTTTTATTCATGGCTCTCATGGGATGTTTTTTGTTTTGGAACACTCGAAAAAGCGTGCTTCATATATGATAATTTATAATCTCTGGGTGCTTTGTAGCCTGAGCCCATTTCGTTTTGTCCAGGCCATCATCAGTATTTAAATTGTTGTTGAGGTATTGAACTGCAGATTTCGCCCAACAGTGCCTTCGTGTTCTTCCACTGCTTGCGATAAATGAGACCGGGACTGATTTTTTTCCGGATAAGCGAAACGAAGCATCTGATTTTTAAAATGAGCGATGCGAGCAGCTGATTCTGGTGATTGCGGTAAGCTGATTTTCTGCACTAGTTCCAATAAAACATGACGTGGTTGATGACAGACGATCAACATATCGCAACCGGCTTTAAGCGCTTCCTCTGCGCGAGTCATTAAATTGCCTATATCAGCACCTGTCATACTCAGGCAATCACTTAGAATTAAACCTTTAAATTCCAATTCATGGCGTAAAATCTTTTGCAGCCAAATTGTTGAAAAACCAGCTGGCTTATCTGCATCAATTGTTTTATAAGTTACGTGAGCGGGCATCACAGCGCTCAGTAAGCCTTTCTGGATAAGCTCGATAAAAGGCTTCAAATCTTTAATTTTCAATTCATCCATCGAAGCAAGAGAAACAGGCATCGCAGTATGTGAATCAGTACCAATGGAACCATGGCCGGGAAAATGTTTGGCAACCGCAGGCATCCCTGCGGCATTCATGCCTTCAATAAAAGCACTTGCCAAAGCAATAATGACCTCAGGATTAGAGTGAAAAGCGCGATCCAAACGTGCAATGACAGGACTTCTATCATGGAGATCAAGGACCGGAGCAAGACTTAAATCAACACCAAACGCTAATAGATCTTTAGCCATAATTTCGCCATATTGTCTCGCAAGACGGATGCCCACTTCCGGGCTTAGATCATATACATCGCCATAAACGCGAGGAGCAGGCAGGGCGCGAAATCCCTGGCGCAGAAAACGTTGCACAAAACCACCCTCATGATCGGTCGTTATAAAAATACCAGGATTGATTTCGCGGATTTCATGAATTAAGTGTTCCAACTGCAGTGGATTTGTAAAGTTACGAGTGAAAAGAATCACGGAGCCGACATTAGGATGTTTTACAATTTCCCGTTCAAGATCTGAAAGTTCAGTATTTTCGATATCAATCATGAATAAATGAGAATTTGAACTGGACATATAATGTGTATCCTTTTTAGAGTTTGGATGAATAAGACCATGCTTCCTCGGTTTTTTGCCGATGATATCATAGATTAGATTTCTTTCGAAACTTTACTGTAGCGGCAATGGCCTTGTCGATGCAGCGAATCCTCTTTTCTCCTATTTGGGGAGTCCTCAAGCATAACGCGCGGTACGTAGGGGGGTAAATTTCGCGGGGATCGCTCAGGGATAAGCCGTGGGGTGTAGGTATCAAGAGACTGCTCAGGTGACTGCAAATATATGCCAATTTTTTCTCCTCGCACTTTACTCACTACAGTGAGTTGAGAAAGAAGTCTATTGATTCATGATTCACATGACTAACGCTGGTAATCTGAGTTTGACTTAGCTATCATCGGCTTTTTTGAACTATTTTTAGCAAATGAAAACCTTTTCTTGTGACGTGTTGTATAAGCACTCAGCTACCCAGGCACGGGTGACACGTGTCACTACTGCTCATGGTGAATTTATTACACCAGTTTTTATGCCGGTTGGTACACGTGCCGGTGTCAATAATATGACCCCTGTGGAATTGCGTGATGCACACAGTCAAATCATTTTAGGAGGTAATACTTATCATATGTTGTGTGCCCCAGGCATGGAAGTCATCGAAAAAGCAGGCGGTATGCATCCTTTTATGGGGTGGCACGGACCTATGTTAACGGATAGTGGTGGCTTTCAAGTTTTTAGTTTGTCCAAGAATAAAGAAATCTGTACTATTGATGAGGAGGGGGCGCATTTTAGGTTGCCAGGCAGTGAGCGATTAATTCACATGACCCCGGAAATGTCTTTGGAAACCCAAAAAATTATTGGTGCCGATATTATTATGGCTTTTGATCAGTGCACTCCAGACAGTTGTACTAAAGATGAAGTAAGTCATATCATGACGCGTACGCATCGTTGGTTAAAACAATCCATGCAATACCATCAACAATATCCCAACTCGCGATATGGTTATGAGCAAGCGCTTTTTGGTATTATTCAAGGGGGTACTTTTAAAGATTTACGCCGTGAAAGTGCGGATTTTGTATCTTCCATGAATACTGAAGGCATTGCAATTGGCGGTGAAACCATCGGTTTTGATATGAAAACCACTGTTGAAGTTATCCGATGGGTACGCGATTACCTACCAGAGAATAAACCGCGGTATACCATGGGCGTTGGCATGTCGCCCCAAGACCTTTTAGACGTCGTTGCCGAAGGAATTGATATGTTCGATTGTGTTGCTCCTACACGTAATGCACGGCATGGGTCTTTATATTGTGGTGAGTTAATTCGCGAAGGTAATTGGTTACGTTTTGCCAGTGAGTATGAGAGTGAACGAATTCAAATAAAAAAATCATGTTTTGCTGATGATATGTCGCCAATTATGGCACAATGTTCGTGTTATACTTGCCTTAATTATTCACGGTCTTATTTGCATCAACTAGCAAAACAAAAAACAAATTTATTTACCGCATTAGCAAGTATTCATAATGTTCATGTAATGCACGATGTTTGTGATAAAATGCGTGAGTTGATAATGAGTGAACGTTCGAACTAAAAGGCAGCCATGCCATTTACGTCGCATAACGCGTGTTATCCTGTAAAAAGCAAAGTCTTTTTATATGCAGAACCATCAATTAATTTAAAAAATGACAGGAGATATAATGGTTGTAATTAGCACATCTAAAGGTGATATTCATCTACAGTTAGATACAGAAAATACTCCGACTACAGCAGAAAATTTTCTTAAATATGTGCGCAGTGGTTTCTATAATAATACAATTTTCCATCGTGTTATTGCCGGTTTTATGATTCAAGGCGGTGGGCTTGATTCAAATATGAAACAAAAATCGACTAACGAACCGATTAAGAATGAAGCAAAGAATGCGAAACCAAATAAACGCGGTACTATCGCAATGGCACGAACTATGGATCCGCATTCTGCAACGGCACAATTTTTTATTAATGTTGCTGATAATGCATTTTTAAATTACAGCGGCGAACACATGCAAGGATATGGATATTGTGTATTTGGCGAAGTGGTTGAAGGTATGGATGTTGTAGATGCTATTGCCAAAGTAAAAACTGGACAAAGCATGGGACATGCTGATGTACCCGTTGAAGAAGTGAGTATTCTTGAAGTTAAAGAAATTTAAGTGTGCTTAACTATCTCGCCTACTCTCCACGACTTGTCCCTGAGAGAACCACGCGAAATTTTATCCCCCCTACGTACCGCGCTTTATGCGCAGTATCCAGAGGATGTTTATTAAGGCACAAAAGGTTCTGATTAGGATGGGCCATTGTTCTGTATACTGCGTATAAAGCGCGGTACGTAGAACGTTGAGTATCGTTTATTTAAAAACATAAAGTGACATTCAAGTTTCGCGTGGATCGCTCAGGGCATGTCCGCGGGGTTCAGTGTTTTAGCGCAGATCTTTGGATCCTGCAGCAGATAATCCCGCGAACAAGTCATGGGGGCGGAACGTAGGAACAACCTCTGGGTTTTTCAGAGATGTGTAGAAGATTCAGATGAAAGCAACCAGGCATTCTAGGATTTCCTTCTGCGTTTTTTGATGCTTTCCGAATAATCAAATATCGGTATTTCAATATGGAAAAAAATGGCTAATAGGCGCGTGGTAAAAATACTGATTAGTGTGATGATTACATTAATATTTTCCGAAATATGAAAATAGTCGAGCGTGATAAACAGTACTGCGCCAGCCAAAGCAATGACGGCATAAAGCTCCTTTCTTAATACCAATGGAATATCATTGCATAAAATATCTCGTAACATCCCCCCACAAATACCGGTGATCATCCCGCTAATGACGGCAATGCTTGGTGATAAACCATGATTTAGTGCTTTTTGAGTGCCGATGATCACAAAAGTAGATAGTCCCAGTGCATCAAGGATTAAAAATATTTTCATGATTCGAATCAATGAGTGTGCAATAAATATGGTGAGGAAAGCAAATAATGATGTATAAAGTAAGTATTCAGGATGAATTACCCAGGTCAGAGGATACGTGTTAAATAGAGCATCCCGTACAGTACCGCCGCCTAATGCAGCAATGCAGGCAATCAGCATGACACCAAAAAAATCCATTTTTTTGCGACCGGCAGCTAATGCGCCTGTGATCGCTTCAACACAAATACCTATGATGAAAAGACAATGGAGTAACATATAAGCTCAGTGTGTTTTTAAAATGCAATAATACCACTATTAGGTCAATGGTGAAATATGTTGTTAGGTAACGCTAATCTTGAGAGAAGAGTTGAGGCTTTATGAGCCTGCATAGGACAAGTTTGGTATTACACTCCCTGTGAATAACTAAAATGTTTCACTGTAGATAAAGCCAAGTCAATGATTTTTTTAGACTGTTCTTCATCTGCATTAATTAGGCTGACATCATTGATTAATTCCATTAAAAAATTAGGTATCTCCTGCTCCAGTAGCGTTCCGTTATAAAGACATGATGCTTTGGTGAAAATATAGTGAAGCAGATTTTTATTAATTGATATTTTTTTTGGGGTAATTCCCTGATCATTATGGGAGTCCCCAAATAATAACCATCCTGGTGAAACATGAATTTTTACTGCGATTTCTCTTAATTTAACAGGATCAGGAATGGCCTCACCGCGGAGATACTTACGACAAATTTGTACTGAATAGCCTGTAATTTCCGACAGCTTATGGATGCAGACACCAGAAGTAGAGCGTTGCGAATTAAATCCTGCCGCGATCATTGCATCACGCAAACGGTCAGCGAACTGTTTTGCTAGGTTAACTTTTTCCATGATGATCCAAGCCAAGTTTTAAGGATATGAAGTATAACAAATCGATATAAATTATGCAAAAAACGGATTTTTAGAAACTAAAAGTTTCTATTAGAAATTATTTGTTGACTTTAGAAACTAAAAAATTATAATGTCGCCGAACCCCAAAGGAAAAGGGGTTCTACTAGCCTTAAATAAAGGTAATTCGTGATATACGATGGAACACATATCACATATAGTACAGTCCAATAAAAAAAGTGGCATACTCATAGCGGTAACCTCGCAATATCATGGCTTGAATGGTTCCCCTCTATTCGAGCCTTTCTAGCAAACTCAAAAGAGAGAGCCATTCCAAGCGAATCTGGGCTGCAAAAAGTAATTCGTTAGAGTGTGTTTTATCTTTGAAGGTCACGAAAAGTTATTGAAGTCGCGACTCCTGGCCATATTTTGTATTTTTAAAATTATGTGAATTTTCTTTATTATCCTGTAACTAGGTAGTTTGAATATTGATAATGAAGGAAAGAAAAATGCTGGAATTACTGAAGATGGCTTAATGATTACATTTCCATTTTTTTGTTTCTTTGATTAGTCAGGTCTCGTAGACAAGATGAACGAGTGTTAATACGGATAAAAAATAAACTTTGATTCCTTTTAAATGTCTTTGAGCAGATTAACCAATAAATTAATTGAGTTAGCCAGAATTATTTGTTCCTTTTCATCTAAAGAACGAAGATTTTCATTAAGGCGATTATGTAAAAGGTAGGGGGCGGCACGAACAAAATCTTTTCCCTTTTCGGTGATATCAATATAAATAATACGACGATCCTTACGGTCTCGTGTACGAAGAACAAATTCTTTTTCTTCCAAGCGATCGATCACACCCACTAAGGTGCTCATAGATAAATACACTTTTTTAGATAAGCTAGAGATGGTCATAATTCCATTTTCATAAATTTCATACAAACATGCGATTTGCGGTATGGTTAAACCATAACATTTATTTAAACGTCTGGAGTGAAAATCCATTTGCTGCATGATTTTGCGCAAGGCAAGAATAATACTTTTAGAACGCAGTTCAGATTGTGTTTGCAGATCAATCTTTTGATCCGTTTGATTCTTTTCAATAGTGCTCATGGATGGTCTTATAAAAAATTCAAGGTTGAAATTGAATGCGTTAACCATTAGTATCTGAAATGATTTGTATACGAATCATTTCATCAGATATGAATGTTTAAGGGTATATTTATTGTACATCACTATTAAATCTAACTATATAGAGCTCCTCAAAAATATGCGAAGAGGAGACTTTCCCATGCTATTTCCAATAATAAAAAGAAGGATTAACTATGCAAAGTCAATTCAACGAATCCTTATCAACGCAACATCCAGATACTACTCAATCATTAGCGGCTTCAGAAGATGAAATTCTTTTTAACAGTAATGGAATATTAACTTTGGGTGTAGAAATAGAACTACAACTCATTGATGCTGAAACCTACAATTTA
Source organism: Legionella bozemanae (assembly GCF_001648595.1). Taxonomy (GTDB): domain Bacteria; phylum Pseudomonadota; class Gammaproteobacteria; order Legionellales; family Legionellaceae; genus Legionella; species Legionella bozemanae. The sequence continues at coordinate 23,539 of NZ_LBAW01000002.1, forward strand.
TGCTCTCGAGCAGAAGATGTTTTAAATGCTGTGTCTCATCTTGAGAAGATCAAGCCGGAATTCTATTTAAGTACTATTGAAGTAAATACATCCAAATGCAGTTTGGTGCAAGAAGTTGAAGACGATCTTTATGCAACACTTTTTGAGCTTCAGCATGTTACGAAAAAATTGGGCATTTTACTGGCAACAACGGGCTCTCATCCTTTCTCAAAATATGCCGATTGGGTCATCTCGCCGACAGCTCGTTATCAAGATTTAATTGATCGCAATCAATGGCTTACACGTCGTATGAGCGTATATGGCTTGCATGTGCATCTAGGTATGTCGAGCGGGGAAGAGTGCATACGGTTTAATAATTTTTTCATGTATTTTTTGCCTCATCTATTGGCGTTGTCTTCCAGCTCTCCTTTTTGGCAAGGAATTGACACGGGACTTGCTTCGTGTCGCCCTACTACTTATGAGGCTCTTCCTACAGCAGGCCAGCCCTATCATGTTCGTTCATGGCAGGATTTTGAATACTTGTATAAGACGCTTAGATCATGTGGTTCTATAAAATCACTTAAAGATTTATGGTGGGACCTAAGACCAAGTCCTGGTTTTGGGACTCTGGAACTTCGTGTATGTGATGGCGCGGCAACACTTGCGGAAACATTGGCGCTCGTTGCATTGATTCATGTTCTTGCTCATTGGTTTGCCGATAATGGGAGTTGGCTTGAATCAGTTGCCTACCCTCCTTATTGGCTTGCTCGGGAAAATAAATGGAGGGCGATTCGTTATGGTTTGGATGCTGAATTAGTCATGAATACGGATGGTAAAATCAAATTAATGCGCGACGATTTGCAGGAGTGGTTTGAGAAATTAAAGCCATACATCGAGCAACTTGATTATCAAACCTATTTTACAACGCTTCAGGCTATTATGGATTCAGGAACAAGCTCCGAACGACAACGGAAAGTATTTGCCTATAACAATTGTTTTAAAGAGGTGGTGAAACATAATGTAAGCGAGTTTTTACTGCAAGTACCACTCTATAGACGTGAACTGGCGATTTCTTGAAAGAAAAATAATTAAAGCGAGCAAAGTAGTTGAGCCTAGTGGGCAACCCGCAAAACCTGCTGGATTTTTAAATTTTTGCTTACCGCAGAGATGAATACTGCAATCATAAAAAAATTTAAAAGACCGGTGTCTGCAGCGCCATTAAATGCCACTACGTATTCAATTGCTTTTTCTAGGTTAAATGATTGCTTTGTAATGCCACCTTATTATATACTTCATCCCAATGTATATGCAGGTCGTTTTATAGGCACGTAGCTCAGTGGTAGAGCACCACCTTGACATGGTGGTGGTCGGTGGTTCGATCCCACTCGTGCCTACCATGCAAATAAATCGTATTCCAGGAGCGCCCGCTTTCACTTGGGATGATGATTGACTCCTCTTAAATTAAGTTTTAAGCCCTGCCATGCAGGGTTTTTTTTTGAAAAGAAGTGCTTACGGATAAAATTATGCCAAACATTAAATTGCCTGATGGAAGTATAAAACATTTTGAAGCGCCTTTAACTGTTTATGATGTCGCCCATAGTATAAGTCCAGGATTGGCTAAAGCTGCATTGGCAGGTCGTGTCAATGATCGTTTAGTAGATACTTCTTTCCTTATCGAAAATGATTGTGCATTAGTTATCCTTACTGAAAAACAAGAAGAAAGCCTTGATGTCATTCGTCATTCCACCGCGCATTTACTCGCGCAAGCAGTTAAGAGTCTTTTTCCAACAGCTCAAGTGACCATAGGCCCTGTAATTGAAGATGGCTTTTATTATGATTTTGCATTCCAAAGACCATTTACTCCCGAAGATCTCGAAGCAATTGAAGCAAAAATGGTGGAATTGGCCAAGGCAAATTATCCTGTAACGCGCAGAGAATTGCCACGTGATGAGGCAATCAAGTATTTCAAAAGTATCGGTGAAGAATACAAAGCGAAGATTATTGCTGATATTCCTGAAGATGAAGTATTGTCTTTATATAAGCAAGGAGATTTTGAAGACCTTTGTCGTGGTCCTCATGTTCCCTCTACTGGATTTTTGAAGGCATTTAAGCTGACTAAATTAGCTGGGGCATACTGGCGCGGCGATTCCAATAACGAAATGTTGCAACGCATCTATGGTACTGCCTGGGCAGATAAAAAATCTTTAGCTGATTATTTATTTCGTCTTGAAGAAGCCGAAAAACGTGATCATCGCAAATTGGGCAAGAGTTTAGAGTTGTTCCACTTCCAGGATATTGCCCCTGGAATGGTGTTTTGGCATCCCAAAGGCTGGACTATTTATCAAGAACTCGAACGTTATATGCGTAACCGGCTGGCTGACTTTGGCTATCAAGAAATTAGGACTCCGCAATTAGTTGATCGGGTACTTTGGGAAAAATCCGGTCATTGGGCTAATTTCAGAGATGAGATGTTTGTCACCGAGACAGAAAATCGTCACTATGCAGTGAAGCCAATGAACTGCCCGTGTCATGTGCAAGTATTCAATCAAGGTTTAAAAAGTTATAGAGATTTACCATTAAGATTTTCCGAATTTGGTAATTGCCATCGTTGTGAACCTTCAGGCGCATTACATGGCTTGATGCGTGTTCGTAATATGGTTCAAGACGATGCTCATATCTTCTGTACTGAAGATCAAATTCAATCCGAAGTGGCGATGATGCTTGAGCTAGTCCAGTCTGTATATACCGATTTTGGTTTTGACGAGATTAAATATCGTTTGGCATTACGTCCTGAAAAGCGAGTTGGAAGTGATGACGTTTGGGATAAAGCAGAGGCTGCTTTAAAACAAGCAATGAAAGATAGAAATATAGAATGGGTTGATGCTCCAGGCGAAGGAGCTTTTTATGGACCTAAAATTGAATGCTCCTTAGCAGATTGTTTAGGCAGAATTTGGCAATGTGGAACCATACAAGTTGATTTTTCGATGCCAGGCCGTTTGGAAGCTTCATATGTCACAGAAGACGGTAGCAAACAAACTCCAGTCATGTTACACCGTGCAATTCTAGGTTCTTTTGAACGTTTTATGGGAATTTTAATAGAACACTACGCAGGAAAATTACCTTTATGGTTATCTCCAGTGCAAGCAATCGTCCTGACAATTAGTGAAAAGCAGAACGAGTATGCAAGTAAAGTAACCCAAATTTTACAAAAAAGAGGTGTTCGTGCCAACTATGACTTGAGAAATGAGAAAATTGGCTTTAAAATTCGCGAACATACTTTACAAAAAGTACCTTATCTTTTAGTGATAGGTGATAAAGAAGTTGAAGCAAACCAGGTTGCTGTGCGCTCACGTGAAGGAGCAGACTTGGGTGTGATGACAATAGATACAATTTGTGATACCTTAGCGCAAGAAATTGCTCGGAAAGGGTCTTATTAATTAACAAGCAGGGGGGATTAAACCATTAGTGCACCAACTAAGCGTGAAAATGATCGCGCACGAATTAATGAACAGATCAATGTACCTGAGGTACGCTTAATTGATGTCGATGGTAATCAGGCAGGAATCGTCCCAACACGTGAAGCCCTGCGTGCAGCGGAAGAAGGTGGATTGGATTTGGTGGAAATATCTCCAACAGCAAAGCCTCCCGTATGCCGTATTATGGATTATGGTAAGTTTCTCTTTGAGCTGAGTAAAAAACAAGCTGAAGCGAAGAAAAAGCAGAAGCAAATTCAGGTCAAAGAATTAAAATTCCGTCCTACGACGGAAGATGGAGATTATCAGGTCAAGCTACGCAACCTGATCCGTTTCCTAAATCATGGTGATAAAGTCAAAATTACGCTACGTTTTCGTGGACGTGAAATGGCTCACCAAGAACTCGGTATGAAGATTCTTGAGCGTTTACAGCAGGATACTGCTGAATTTGCTGTTGTAGAACAGCAAGCGAAACGCGAAGGAAGACAATTACTGATGGTGTTATCACCCAAAAAAACTAAGTAGCTGAAATAAATGCGGAGTATATTGTTATGCCGAAGTTAAAGTCACATCGCGGAGCATCTAAACGCTTCCGTAAGACAGCAAGTGGCGCGATTAAACGTCGCGGTGCTTATAGAAATCATATCCTCACCAAAAAGTCTACTAAAGCAAAACGACATTTGCGTGTAGAGGCAGGTACTTTGAAGCCATGCGATGCACGTTTGGCAGAACGTATGTTGCACGGTAGTTAAGGGGGGAATGAAGAATGCCAAGAGTTAAACGTGGTGTGACAGCGAAAGCACGTCACAAGAAAGTTTTAGACCAAGCAAAAGGTTATTACGGTGCCCGTAGCCGAACCTACCGCATGGCAAAACAAGCAGTAATTAAAGCAGGTCAATATGCTTATCGTGATCGACGCCAGAAAAAACGTCAGTTTCGTGCGTTGTGGATTACGCGTATTAATGCACAAGCTCGTGAGTGCGGATTATCATACAGCCGTTTAATTGATGGGTTGAAAAAAGCATCAATTGAACTGGATAGAAAAGTATTGGCTGATCTGGCTGTTCATGACAAAGTAGCTTTTGCTGCGATTGCTGAACAAGCTAAAGCTGCATTAGCAAAATAATCTTTATTAAAGGCCACTTGGATGTAGCATAGCGGGACCTGGGATCGGGTTCACCACGCTTCATCCTTGGTTGAGAGCACTAGATAAAGATGAAATTTATTTTAAGGAGGCTGCGGCCTCCTTTTTACTTGTGGGTATAATTATGCAGGATATCATCACCATACAAGAGCAGGCTTCTGAAGCAATTAAGAATGCACAAGATGTATGTGGATTGGAAGCAATCCGCGTTGATTTTTTAGGCAAGAAAGGCAAGCTAACAGAAATTTTAAAAAGCCTTGCGCATCTCTCAGCTGAAGAAAAACCGAAAGTAGGTCAACTAGTAAATCAGGCAAAACGTGAAATCAGTACCTTGATTGAAACGAAAATGCTTGAACTTAAAGAAAAACAATTATTGGAAAAGCTCTCTGCTGAACGTATCGATGTCACCCTTCCAGGACGTAGGAAAGAAAGCGGTTCATTGCATCCTGTGACCCAAGTGAAGCACCGAATTAATGAATTTTTTAGCCGCATGGGCTTTGATATTGTCGATGGACCGGAAGTAGAAACTGAATTTTATAATTTTGAGGCATTGAATATCCCCGGACATCATCCTGCACGGGCAATGCATGACACTTTTTATTTTGGTGACGGCCGATTATTGCGAACCCATACTTCACCAGTACAAATTCGTACTATGGAGCAACGCAAACCTCCTTTCCGCTTAATTGCGCCTGGACGTGTCTATCGTTGTGATTCGGATTTGACTCACACACCTATGTTTCACCAAGTTGAAGGTTTGTTGATTGATAAGCAGGCTACTTTAGCAAGCTTAAAAGGATTACTAGAAGATCTTTTTGCCGATTTTTTCGGTCGTAAATTGGCGTTGCGCTTTAGACCATCTTATTTCCCTTTTACAGAACCTTCCGCAGAGGTAGATATTGAATGCACTCAATGCAGCGGTAAAGGATGTCGTTCCTGTAAGTTTACTGGATGGCTTGAAGTTTTAGGTTGCGGCATGGTGCATCCTAACGTGCTTAAAGCAGTGAATATTTCTCCTGATGAGTATCAAGGTTGGGCGTTTGGTATGGGTATGGATAGACTGGCAATGTTGTATTATGGAATCGATGACTTACGTATGATGTTTGAAAATGATCTTACTTTTTTAAGTCAATTTTAAGAAATGTCGCTGGTTGAGATACTGAATTGTTTTCAGTATTGAAGTTCCGTAGATGTGCGCTGTCTATAGAAACTTAATAAACAGTTTAATAAGGTGGTAAGGACTATAAATGAAATTAAGTAAATTATGGTTGCGTGAATGGGTAAATTTCTCATTAACTGAACAAGAATTAGCAAGTCAACTGACTATGGCTGGCCTCGAAGTAGATGCAGTGAGCCCGGTAGCAGGGGAGTTTACTCATGTAATCGTTGCTGAAGTTCTTAGCACTAAACCTCATCCTAATGCGGATAAATTAACCTTATGCGAAGTGAACGCAAACACCGATAAGCCGCTGCAAATTGTTTGTGGTGCTTCTAATGTAAGGCCAGGGTTAAAGGTAGCCTTAGCAATGATTGGAGCGCGTTTGCCAGGTGGTTTTAATATTAAAGAATCTAAGTTACGCGGCGAGCTATCCCAAGGAATGCTTTGTTCTGTTAGTGAATTAGGAATGGCCGAGCAATCTGAAGGCATTATGGAATTAGAAAGTGATGCACCAGTGGGAATGGATTTACGGGAGTATTTGACTCTTGATGACCATATTTTTGATATTGATTTAACGCCCAATCGAGCTGATTGTTTTAGTGTTTTAGGCGTTGCCCGTGAAGTAGCTGTTTTAAACAAATTACCCTTAGCGGAAAAAAGCATTTCCGAGGTGACTCCCAGTATTGATGATGTATTGACTATTGAGTTGAAAAATACTGAGGCTTGCCCACGTTATTGCGGTCGAGTGATTCGTAATATAAATCCTAAGGCAAATACACCTTTATGGATGAGTGAGCGTTTGCGTCGAAGTGGTATCCGCACATTACATCCTGTTGTGGATGTTATGAATTATGTAATGCTCGAATTGGGACAACCTATGCATGCCTTTGATTTAGCAACAATCAAAGGTGAAATTAAAGTGCGTTTTAGCAATAACCAAGAGCAGTTGGAGTTGCTTGATGGCCAAGAATTAACTTTAAATGAAAAAGTATTAGTGATTGCTGACAAAGAAAAACCCTTGGCGATGGCTGGTATTATGGGGGGAGAAGCGAGCTCTGTACAAGCGCATACACAAGACGTATTTTTGGAAAGTGCTTATTTTAATCCAATTGTCATTGCCGGTGTTGCCAGAAAGTTTGGTTTATTCAGTGATTCATCCCAACGTTTTGAGCGGGGAGTCGATCCGTGCTTGCAGATAAAAGCATTGGAACGAGCTACCGCGTTAATTTTAGAAATTGCAGGTGGAAAACCTGGACCTGTTATTGAAGCCCAAGACAAAAAAAACTTACCAGAAACAGTAAGTTTTTCTTTTGATACAGATAAAGTTAAAAAATTAACCGGACTTAATATTTCCCTGCAAGAAATGAAAAGTTTATTGGAAGGACTTGGTATTGTTATTGGAAAAGAACGACATAATTTTCTTGATGTTACTATTCCTTCTCATCGTTTTGATATCCAGCAAGATGTTGATTTAGTGGAAGAAATCATCCGTCTCTATGGTTATGATAATTTACATGCTCAACCTACGTATACATTGGTGCAGGCAGGGAAAGCGTGCGGGAATGAAGAAATAGCGACAACGCTTGCACGTTGGTTCAGCAATAGAGGCTACCACGAAACCATTAGCTACAGTTTTGTTGATCCCGAATTACAACATGAGCTTTATCCTCATAAAGAGTTTATGCAATTGTTAAACCCTATTTCTTCAGAATTATCACAAATGCGTACCGGGATGTGGCCAGGATTGATCGCTTCAATGATTTATAATGTGCATCGTCAGCAAAATGCAATTAAATTCTTTGAAATTGGTGTGGTATTTGATGTGAATAAGGGACAACTTATTGAACGTCCATGTGTTGCTGGTTTATTGATGGGAGAACAAGGAAGTGCTAATTGGAGTGAGCCTACCCGAGTTTTTGATTTTTTTGATCTGAAAGGCGATCTGCAATCTTTATTTACTTCACTCAAATTAAAGCAGGTTGAATTTACCACTGCGGTACATGATGCGCTACATCCTGGACAATCCGCCCAAATAAAGATTAATGGAGTGGCTGCTGGGTGGGCAGGTATGCTCCATCCACGTTTGGTAGACGCATTGGATTTACAAGAAGATGTGTTGTTATTCGAAATTAATTTAGCCGCATTAATTGGACATGAAGCACCGCATTATAAAACAATTTCAAAGTACCCGCAAATACGTCGCGATTTATCCTTCTTAGTTGATGCGGACATCAGTGTGATGCAAATTGAATCCGCTGTTCGATCGACTATAAAAGAGAATTGGTTAAAGTCTTTTGATGTATTTGATGTGTATACCGGAGAAGGAGTTCCTCAAGGCAAGAAAAGCCTCGCAGTTGCCATGATTTTGCAAGATGAAAGTCGGACTTTGGTGGACGCAGAGATTAATTCTCTAATTAGTGCTATAATCAATACGTTAGAAAATAAATTTTCAATCATATTGAGGGAATAATCGTGAATGCACTGAGCAAAGCAATAATGGCAGAAACCTTGTGTGATGAATTAAAATTGTCTAAACCCGCATCAAAAGAAATGGTCGAGAATTTTTTTGAAGAATTGCGGCATGCTCTTGAGCATGGACATCATGTAAAATTATCAGGTTTTGGCAATTTTACATTAAGGGACAAGCCACAAAGGCCGGGTAGGAATCCAAAGACAGGAGAAGAAATTCCTGTAGTTGCCAGGAGAGTTGTAACGTTTAAACCTGGTTTAAAGTTAAAAACAAAAATTGAAGCTATTGAATCTATAGGAAAGTAAACATTGGCCTATTACAATAAACATGTTCTTATATGCACCAATCAAAAGGCTGCAGGCAAGCAATGCTGCGCCAATTCTGGCGGTGAAATGTATTTTGATTATATGAAGTCGCGACTCCTGGAGCTGGAAATGCATGGCCCAGGTAAGGTTCGTGTGAGTAAATCAGGTTGTCTTGGACGTTGCAGTTCTGGTCCATGTATCGTGATTTATCCAGAAGGGGTATGGTACTCCTATTCATCATTTGCTGATATTGATGAAATCATAGAAAGACATTTAGTTTCTGGCAGAGTTGTTGAACAGTTACTTATTGATCAAGAGTGATCAATAAGGCGAAGTCATAAGTCGGGTTCTGCTTCACGGCGCCCAGGTCAAAATAGAGCAAAAATTATTATGATTTTTGTTTGAAATTTGTTATATTTACGCGGATTTAATTAATTGTTTATAAATTTTTATCCTTTTTACTTGTAGGATGTTTCTGTTTTGGTTAAAATCGCCCGTCCATGATAGAAGATTACCAATTTAGGCGGTTCGGAGTTCATTTAATGAAGACATTTAGTGCCAAAAGCCACGAAGTCAAACGTGACTGGTTAGTAGTTGATGCCAGCGATAAAGTTTTGGGTCGCTTAGCAACTGAAATTGCTCGTCGTTTACGTGGCAAGCATAAAGCTGAGTATACCCCCCATGTTGATACTGGCGACTACATCATTGTTACAAATGCAGAAAAAGTTATTGTGACCGGTCGTAAGTTTACCAACAAGATGTACTATCGTCACACCGGATATCCTGGTGGAATAAAATCAGATAGTTTTGAAAAGTTACAGGCTAGAAATCCTGTTAGAATTATCGAACTTGCTGTTAAAGGCATGTTACCAAAGAATCCTTTAGGTAGAGAGATGTATCGTAAGCTAAAAGTATATGTTGGCAACGAACATCCACATACTGCACAGCAACCCAAGCAACTTGATATTGAGGAATAAGTATTATGGCTGAAATGAAGCAATACTACGGCACTGGCCGTAGAAAAAGTTCAACAGCTCGTGTGTTTTTACGTCCAGGTAAAGGCGAGATCAAGGTAAATGGCCGTACTTTACAGGAATATTTTTGCCGTGAAACTTCTTGTATGGTTGTCATGCAGCCATTGGAAACCGTTGACCTTGTTAATAAATTTGATGTTTATGTTACAGTTTCTGGTGGTGGAGTTTCTGGCCAGGCAGGTGCTGTACGTTTGGGTATCGCAAGAGCATTAGTTGCTTATGATGAAAAAGGATTGGCAGAAGATGCTGAACCCAATCCAAATTCTGTTCGAAGAAGACTTCGTGCACGTGGCTTGTTAACTCGTGATTCACGTCGTGTTGAAAGAAAGAAAGTGGGCTTGCACAAAGCACGTCGTGCAACTCAATACTCAAAACGTTAATCGTTTATTGGTTAAAAACCCCGCATCGGCGGGGTTTTTTTGTTTATACAACCACATAAGCAGACGATATGGTGAATCAAATTACTGATCCTGAGCAGGATAAAAACGATCTGGTAGATGAAGATCGTCGCCGGTTTTTGTTAACTACAACTTGTGTATTAGGAGGGATAGGGGCTCTATGTGCCTTAACCCCCTTTGTTGTTTCTTGGTTACCAAGTGCCAAAGCGCAAGCCGAAGGTGCACCAGTACAAGTTGATTTAAGCAAACTGGAGCCAGGTAATATGGCGGTTGTTGAGTGGCGTGGCAAACCTGTATGGATAATTAGGCGAACTGAAGAAATGTTGCAACGCTTAACGGCGTACTCTTCAAGATTGCGCGATCCGAACTCGTTGACTCGACAGCAACCTTCTTATGCAAAAAATCAACATCGTTCTATTAACCCAGAATATTTAGTACTTATAGGGATTTGCACTCACTTGGGTTGCTCGCCAAAATACAAACCACATCTTGGCGATTTAGGGCCTGATTGGCCCGGCGGGTTTTTCTGTCCTTGCCATGGCTCTACTTTTGATCTTTCTGGCAGGGTTTTTAAAGATGTCCCTGCGCCGATTAATATGGAAGTGCCTCCATATTATTTTATCGATAAGCAAACGATTGTGATTGGCGAGGATAAAGCGTAGGTTTCATGTAGTCTGTAGCCTGGGGTTCTTGCTTCGCCACACCCGGGCTATAATTTTTCAAATGCAATGGGTAATAGAAAAAGGCTCGATTAAATGAATAGACTCTTCAAATGGCTCGATGAGCGTTTTCCTTTGATGAGCACCTGGAAAAATTATTTCGGTGCCTATTATCTTCCAAAAAATTTAAATTTTCTTTACTTTTTTGGTTCATTAGCTCTTGTGGTTTTGGTTAATCAATTCATTACCGGTTTGTGGCTGACCATGTTTTATACCCCAAGCGCTGAACAGGCTTTTTCATCCATAGAATACATAATGCGCGATGTCAATTTTGGTTGGTTACTTCGGTATATGCATTCAACAGGCGCCTCCGCCTTTTTTATTGTTATTTATTTACATATGTTTCGTGGTCTACTTTATGGCTCATACCAAAAGCCACGAGAGCTCGTTTGGCTTTTAGGAATGTTTCTCTACATCGTACTATTAGCTGGCGCTTTTTTTGGCTATTTATTGCCTTGGGGGCAAATGTCCTACTGGGGAGCGGAAGTTATCACTTCATTGTTGAGTGCTATTCCTTATATTGGTGACCATCTTGTTGTTTGGTTAAGAGGCGACTACACCGTGGGCAATGCCACCTTGCAACGTTTTTTTGCGTTGCATGTTATTGCCATTCCATTCTTACTCTTTTTTCTGGTTTTCTTGCATGTCGTTGCCTTGCATAAGGTAGGATCGAATAATCCGGATGGAATTGAAATCAAAAATATGCTGGATGACAAAGGAAAGCCTTTGGATGGAATTCCTTTTCATCCTTACTACATAGTTAAAGACTTAGTCATGGTGGTTGCTTTTCTCATCTTGTTTTTTGCAGTTGTGTTTTTTGCTCCTGAAATGGGGGGGTACTTTTTAGAGCATAATAATTTCGCTCCCGCGAACCCTTTAATTACCCCAGATCATATTGCTCCAATGTGGTATATGGCTCCTTTTTACGCCATATTGCGCGCAATACCCGATAAATTATTGGGGGTAATGTGCATAGGATTTGCTTTATTAGTTCTTTTCTTTTTACCTTGGCTTGATCGTAGCCCTGTTCGCTCAATGCGCTATAAAGGAAATTATTCACGAGTTATGCTATTTCTAGGGGTGGCCGCTTTTGTGCTATTAGGTTATTTGGGAACAATTCCCGTAACCCCTGTGCGTTTGTATTTGGCTCGTACCTGTACTATATTATATTTTGCCTATTTTTTGTCGATGCCTTTTTATACTCGTTTTGAAAAAACGCACCCATTACCCTCTCGCTTAGGAGGGCAATAATGCGTATGAAAGGAGTAGCTTTTTATTTGCCTGTATGGTTTTTTAGCTTACTTCTACATTCCGTTGCATTGGCGCATTCGACACAAGTTGATGTACAAGCTAAGGCCAGCTTGCAAAGAGGCGCTAGATTATTTATGAATTATTGTTCTGGTTGCCACTCTTTGAACTATTTGCGTTATAATCACATGGCTAAAGGATTAGGCATAACAGGATTTGATGGTCGAATAAATGAAGATTTATTAAAAAATAATCTGATTTTTACGCAAGCAACAGTCAATGATCCAATTCGCATTGCTTTGTCGCCCGAAGATGCAAAACAGTGGTTTGGGATAGTACCTCCGGATCTATCTTTAGTTGCTCGAGAAAAAGGAACAAAATGGCTTTATAGTTATTTAAATGGCTTTTATCGAGATGATTCTCGGCCTTTTGGTACAAATAACCGTCTTGTCCCTGATGTTGCTATGCCTAATATTTTAGAAACGTTGAATCATGAATTATCTGAAGATGATTTTAATAATGATTTACACGATTTGGTTGCTTTTCTTGCATATGTTGGCGAGCCAGTACAGTTAATACGATATCAAATAGGCTTCTATGTTGTTAGCTTTTTATTTGTTTTATTTCTTGTTGCTCTCGGTTTAAAAAGAGTTTATTGGCGAAAAAACGGCATAAAGTAACCCAAAAAGGTAAAAATGTGGTAAAGTGCAGGTTTTGTGTGTTTGTACTTACTTTTGTTATAGGTTGAATTAAATAGGAGTTGCTCATGGCAATTGTTGCGAAGCGCACTATAATGTCTTTATTTTCCGATACAGATGATGTTTATAGCCATCAGGTTCGGATTGTTTTGGCTGAAAAAGGGGTAAATGTAGAAATTCTTGCTGCGAAGCAGGCAGAGCCCAGCGCTGATCTTTTATCAGTTAATCCATATGGGACAGTTCCTACTTTAATTGATAGAGAACTTGTACTTTATGAACCACGTATTATTATGGAATATTTAGATGAGCGATTTCCTCATCCACCATTATTGCCTGTCTACCCTGTTGCTCGTGCGGAAACACGAAAAATGATGCACAGGATTGAACATGATTGGTATTATTTAATGAATCGCATTTTAAGGGATGATAATACAGAACAGGCCAGGACAAATTTATTCGAAAGTTTAACTGCGCTTGATCCTGTATTTGCAGATAAATCTTATTTTTTAAGTGATGAGTTTTCTTTGTTGGATTGTGCATTAGCACCTTTGTTGTGGCGTTTGCCTCGATTGGGAATTGAAATTGCACCGGAGTTTAAAGGAATAATTGCTTACATGCAGCGCTTGTTCAAACGTGAATCGTTTCAAGCAAGTTTGACTGATGCTGAGCGACAACTAAGAGCGGCATAAATAATGACAATGACATCGAACAAACCTTATTTAATTCGTGCTGCCTATGATTGGATAGTAGATAACGAATTAACTCCTTATATCCTGGTTAATGCAGCATATCCGGGTGTGCAGGTGCCGAGAGAACATGTAAACCATGATCGCATCGTGTTAAATATTTCTCCGGCAGCAACTCGCGGTCTTTTATTGGAAAATGATCGAATTATCTTTACTGCGCGTTTTTCAGGAAAAACAGAACAGATTTTTGTTCCGCCAGGATCAGTATTAGAAATCTATGCTAAAGAAAATGGCAGAGGCATTGCTTTTGCTATCGAAGATGAAGAAGAGCCACCTCCAGCATCTTCTGGCTCATCAGGTGCTGAATCTGATGGTTCAACTGCTTCTAAAAGTAAGCCTTCGTTAAAATTAGTCAAGTAAATGGAAGTAGCCTGGTGAAGGCGAAGTCAAAACCCGGGAATTCTGAAGCTCGGGTTTGATTCACTCCTAGACTACATATAAGAGACGTGTTCGAAATATAGCGTCATCCACTAAGTTCTAGACAAGGCGCAAGTAAAGTGAGGTGAAGGAGTGTACAAAAATACATGACTGAACCGAATGAGCTGGCAACGATGTATAGAACTTAGTAGTTGCGCTATAGTAAATTTGGAGCACAAGGTGATCATACCAACACATGCACTTTATCGTTGTGAGCAAATTAGAGCTTGTGAGCAACAGGCTACTTCTTTATATCAATTAGATGAAAATGCACTGATGTCTCGTGCGGGAGCGGAGGCATTTTTTCTTATAACAAAACTATATCCCCATGTTCGACATGTTGCTGTGTATTGTGGCGCTGGAAATAATGCTGGTGATGGGTATGTGGTGGCACGTTTAGCGCATGAACATGGATTATTAGTGACCATTTACCAATGTAAGGCAGTGGCCGACCTTCCTATTGCAGCGCAACATGCAGCTTTAATGGCTATAAATGCAGGAGTTGAGTGCCAGGCTGCAGATGAACCATTAGACAGCGAAACAGAATTGGTTATTGATGCCTTATTAGGGATTGGTCTGAAAGGACCTGTTCGTGGTGCTACTGTATCGGCGATTAATCAGATTAATACCAGTGGTCTACCTGTCGTAGCTTTGGATATTCCATCAGGCCTTAACGCAGATACCGGGAAGGTAGAAAATTTTTGTGTTAAAGCCAATACCACTTTAACGTTTATCGCCCAGAAATCGGGGATGTATACCGCGGATGGCCCTGATTATTGTGGGGACATACACTGTTGTTCTTTACAACTTGACTCCTGTGTGACTCAACTGGCTCCTGCTGCATGTCTTTTAAGTTCAGATACTTTAGCTTTGCCGCTTGCCGGACGCAAAAAAAATTCACATAAGGGAAATTATGGCCATGTTTTAGTAATTGGTGGAGGACCAGGAATGCCTGGGGCTATTAGCCTCGCGGCCAAAGCTGCAATGCGAACAGGCGCAGGTTCAGTAACTGTTGCAACTTGGCCTGAACACGCAAAGAGCGCCTTATCATTAATCCCTGAGGCTATGGTAAGTGCTGTGGAAACCGCTAGAGATTTAATACCGCTTTTAGATCGGGCTACAGTGTGTATTATTGGCCCCGGCCTGGGAGAAAGTGAATGGGCTATTAATTTATTTTTAATGGCAATTACATCACAATTACCTATGGTTATTGATGCCTCAGCGTTAAGATTATTAGCCCAAAATTCACAGATGGATGATAATTGGGTATTAACCCCACATCCTGGTGAGGCGGCTTGTTTGCTTTCTTGTTCTACTGATTTGATTCAGAAAGACAGATATCAGGCGGCAGCTAACATCCAGAAGCAATACGGTGGAGTTGTTGTATTGAAGGGGGCTGGAACCATAATTCAAACAGCGGAGAAAAGTGCATTTGTTTGCCCTCGGGGCAACCCTGCTATGGCTAGTGCGGGTATGGGCGATGTATTAAGCGGTATTATCGGGGGGCTTTGTGCTCAAGGATTTTCTTTATCCGAAGCAGCACAATGTGGTGTATGGGCGCATGCAGTTGCCGGAGATCTGTTAGCAAAAAAAATGGGAGGAGCTGGTTTATTAGCCAGTGATTTGTTTGATGTTTTACCGCATGTTTTGAATTACCCTGAATGATGATAAATAGCGAATCGAATACGGTTATAACACTGAATTTGCCTGATGAAACGGCGAGTGAAAATTTTGCTGCTCATCTGGCTTCTTGTCTTTGTCCTTCCCTGATCATGACTTTTAGTGGTGATTTGGGTGCAGGTAAAACAACTATTATTCGCGCCATGTTGAAACATCTAGGTATTCAATCGGCAATCAAAAGCCCTACCTTTTCATTGGTAGAAAGTTATACATGCAATCATTTAACCATACACCATTTTGATCTCTATCGAATACACCATGAGGAAGAGTTGGAATATATGGGATTCAGGGATTATTTTACCCAGGAGAGTATCTGTTGTATTGAATGGGCAGAACATGCTGGAAGAGCATTGCCCCATATAGATATTCGTTTTAAGTTAGGTATTAAAGGGGCTGGACGTGAAATGCAAATTATGGCATTAAGTGCAGCGGGTAAAAGAATTTTAGCTCGCCTGGCAGGTGAAAGATGATATTTCGCTCATGGTGTTTTGTTGTGATGTGTTTTTGCTCTATTACAACATTTAGTGCTCAACTACAGTCTGTTGTTTTAAAACAGCAGGGGAACCAAACGTCACTTTTTCTCACAATTAATGGACCATTCACCCATAAATTATTTTTTTTGGATCATCCTGCGCGTGTTGTGTTGGACCTAAAGGAAACACAACTCGCTGTGAATTTAAATCAATCGGGATTAATCAATGGATTAGTAAAACAAGTTCGCAGTGGGCATTCGGACCCTAGAACCTTAAGATTAGTTTTTGAAGTGGCCCAAAAAGTACAACTAAGATCATCTCCGTGGAAACCTAGTGGTGCTTTTGGTGGTGTACGTGTTGATTTAGTACATAGTGGTCGTCTAGGTGCACCAATTGCAGCAAGTACTCCTAAAACTGCATCTATAGTGCCGAAAACATATACTACACCGAAAATGCAACAGGCTAAATTACCTGCAAAAATTGCACCCAAGCAAGCAGCATACCCGATTTTAGCAAATCAGAACCCGATTAAAGTAAGCAGTAGACCTTCTAAATTGCGTGATGTTATCGTTGTTTTGGATGCAGGGCATGGAGGCAAGGACCCTGGGGCTCGGGGCCCACGTAATTCCCGAGAAAAGGATGTCGTTTTGGCAATTACTTTAAAACTAAAACAATTAATCGACAAACAGCCTGGGATGCGTGCAGTATTGACTCGCTCGGGAGATTATTACGTGGGTCTACGACAACGCCTGGATATTGCCAGAAAATATAATGGTGATATTTTTGTTGCCATTCATGCAGATGCGTTTAATAACCCTCATTCAAATGGTGCTTCAGTATTTGCTTTATCACAAAGAGGAGCAACAAGTGAAGCAGCGCGTTGGCTTGCAGAAAAGGAAAACTATTCTGAATTAGGCGGAGTAAATTTAGGTGATTTGGATGATCAGAACGGAGTTGTTCGCTCTGTACTCATTGATTTATCACAAACAGCTACAATTAATTCAGGTTTACAAATGGGAGGGCGTGTTTTAAGTCAGCTCGGTAATTTTACTAATTTACATAATAACAAAGTGGAGCAAGCCGGATTTGTAGTCTTGAAGTCTGCTGATATTCCTTCAATTTTAGTAGAAACAGGATTTATTTCAAATCCTATAGAGGAGCGAAATCTAACGAACCCTGCTTATCAAGCTCGTTTGAGCCAAGCAATTTTTCAAGGAATTAAAGGATACTTCTGGGACAATCCCCCGCACGGGTCGCGCATTGAAGCAATGACGACGAATAATGTCCATTGGGTTCGCGCAGGAGAAACCTTACCTGCTATCGCTGCACGATATCATGTTTCGGTTGCAGCGCTACAATCCATGAATCATTTGCGCGGCATTACTCGGCTTAAGCCAGGGCAAAAATTGGTGATTCCTCAGGCATGGGCATAAGAATTCAGCAATTACCACCGCTTATAGCAAATCAAATTGCTGCGGGAGAAGTGATAGAACGGCCTGCATCGGTAGTGAAAGAACTCCTGGAAAATTCTTTTGATGCAGGTGCGGATGCAATTATTATAGAAATAGGTTATGGCGGTCTAAATCAAATCAAAATCAGTGATAATGGAATTGGTATCGTAGCAGAAGATTTGCCCTTGGCGATTGCTGCGCATGCGACCAGCAAAATCAGCACACTTAACGACTTATATGCAATTGATAGTATGGGCTTTCGTGGCGAAGCATTAGCCAGTATCGCTTCTGTAGCAAAAGTCACAATTAGCTCCAAACCGGAACAACAAGAAACAGCAGTGATGCTGCGAGTACAAGGTACAGAAAGAGCGATTTCCCCTTGTGCCCGCACCGTAGGAACGACAGTAGATGTTGTTGATTTATTTTTTAATGCACCGGTACGAAAACGATTTTTAAAAAGCGAAAAACTAGAATTTCAAGCAATCGAAACCGTAGTGAAACGTTTTGCTTTAAGTGCTCCTGAGATCGCATTAACATTAAAACATAATGGAAAACAGGTTTTGTCTCTTCCTGCTGCAAAAAATGAACAAACTCGTTTGACACGCATGACCCGAATATTGGGTAGTGCTTTTGTTAAAGAATCGATTTATCTTGATGTAGAGCATGGTGCAATGAAACTCTATGGATGGATAAGTAGCCCCAATTTTCAGCGCAGCCAGAATGATCGATTATGGGTTTACATTAATCAGCGTATGGTAAAAGATAGGCTAATCCACCAGGCGTTAAAGCAGGCTTATGATGGCTTATTATATCCTGGTCGTTTTCCCGCCTGTGTGTTGTATTTGACGATTAACCATGCAGAAGTCGATGTGAACGTACATCCTACCAAGCATGAAGTGCGCTTTCAGCAGCCTCGCTTGGTTTTTGATTTTTTTACCTCACAATTAACTGTCGCATTGAAAACAAAAAATGAGTCCAATGAAGAGATTTCATATACATTATTCGAACAATCGCGTCCTAAGCAAGCCCAAGCGATTTATGAACCCTATCCTAAATTGGCTGTATCAAGCAAAAGTGTTTATAATTTAGAAACCGAATTACCCTGGATCATTTTAAATAGCCGATACATTTTGGTATTTATCCATCAACAACCGTATGTTGTTGATGTGGTGGCCTTGCATCAATATAGATTGCAGGAGCAAATACCGCAATTGGTTTTGCCTTTGGCAAGTAGGCCTTTATTGGTAGCGATGCGTTATTCCTTTCCCAAAAAATTACAAGGTAGCTCTCTGGAGCTGGAGCAGTACCTCAAACAATTAGGAGTGAATCTTGAATGGTTAGGAGATAATGAAGTAATCATTCGAAGCATCCCGCTTTGTATGCCTCATTTAGATTTGCGGTTATTCTTGGATGCTGTTGCGGCTTGTGATGTAGTGAATCAGAATACCTTTCTTGAATTAATGAACCGATCACAAATATTGGATCCCAGGCTTTTAAGTCTTGAGGAAAAAATGGAATTAAATAAGTTATTCCTTAGACTATATAATGAGGAAAATAAAAAATCGGGGCTATTTAAAGTGTTAACAAGCGACGATTGTAAAAATTTATTGCTTGTCTGAACATTACATTTTGATTTTTATTGTAGCCTGGGTGCAGCGCAGTGAAACTCGAGTTTGTTGGAATATTGACTCCTCGGGTTTCACTGCGCTGCACCCAGGCTACATGAAAGGAAGACTTGTTTTTAATTGAGATAATGAATGGTTAAATTAATTTTTTGTTTGATGGGACCAACTGCCTCCGGAAAAACGGCTTTAGCTTGTGAATTAGTAGCACGATATCCTTTTGAAATTATTAGTGTTGATTCTGCAATGATTTATCGTGATATGAATATAGGAACTGCAAAACCAACTCCTCAGGAGCTGTACATAGCGCCACATCACTTAATTGATATCAAGGATCCTAGTGAGTCTTATTCTGCCGCTCAATTTTGTACCGATGCTTTATCTTTGTGTGATGCGATCTTCAAAAAAGGCAAAATCCCTTTGCTTGTCGGGGGAACAATGATGTATTTTAGTGCATTACAAAAAGGCTTATCTGTTTTGCCTGAGGCGAATCCGGTGATACGTCAGCAATTGGAAGATGAGGCAGCTTTATTGGGTTGGTCTATTCTTCATCAAAAACTGGTACAAATTGATCCCGAATCTGCTGTACGAATTCATGCTCATGATGCACAACGAATTCAACGTGCATTAGAAGTATATTATGTGACTGGTAAAACTCTGTCTGCATTTCTTGAGCAACATAAGGAAAAGCCGGATTATCATTTTGTGAATTTTATTCTTTTTCCAGAACAAAGAGCGTGGTTGCACGAACGCATTGCACAACGTTTTGATCATATGTTAACTGAAGGTCTTATTGAAGAAGTAAAACAGTTACAACAAAAATGGCATTTAACCATAAGCGTACCTTCCATGCGTTGCGTGGGGTATAGGCAAGCTCTTGAATATCTTCAAGGCGATTATGATTATTCTACACTGCGCGACAAAGGGATTGCTGCTACCCGGCAATTGGCGAAACGCCAATTAACTTGGCTCAGGCATTGGGGAGCAGCTTTATATTATGAGCCACAAAATGGGGCTTTTCGCGATGAGATTCTAGCGAAAATTGAGGAAATATTAGATAATCCTATTAAATGAGATTTAAAGGAACATCATGTTAAAAGCCAAAAAAAAAGAACCAGCGAGTACAAAAAAAAATTATGTAGTACACCGTAATGAATTACCTCTGAGCTGTCCGACAAATGATATGGTTTTATGGAATGCTCATCCCAAGGTTTATTTACCTATTGAAAAAACCGGAGTAGAAGTGTGTCCTTATTGCGGTTCACGGTTTGTTTTACAGAATGATTAAATCCATTTGTATTGTACGTTTATCTGCATTAGGTGATGTTCTAATGGCTGTACCACTCATTAGAACCTTACAAGCCAATCTGCCCCAAGCTAAGTTGACTTGGATTATTTCCAGGCCTGCTTTTGATTTGGTAGAAGGGATGGATGGAGTGGAATTCATTTTAATTGATAAACCGAACAGTATTGTAGACTATTGGCGTTTTAAAAAACAAATGAAAGGACGTACCTTTGATGTATTATTGGCGCCGCAAGCAAGTCTCAGAACGAATTTACTTTATCCCCTAATCAAAGCAAAAAGAAAAATAGGTTACGATGACCATCGAGCAAATGATGCACATGGCTTATTTGTTAATGAACGAATTACTCCAGGTTTAGAGCATACCTTGGATGGTTTTTTGAAATTTGCGCAAGCCTTAGGAATAAAGGAACGTGTCATTCGCTGGGATTTACCTATTTCTTCTGCAGATTATGCATGGGCGGAGCAACAGTTACCAAAGCAAGGTCCAATTTTGGTAGTTAATCCAGCGGCAAGTAAACCTGAACGTAGTTGGCCTGTTGCCCGTTATATTGATGTCTTGCAAAAAGCACAAAAACAATGGAATGTGCAGGTAATCATTACGGGGGGACCGATTGATTTTGATAAACATTTGGCAGAACAGATTATGCAAGTAATTCCTACTGCAATTAATCTTGTTGGTAAAACCAAACCCAAACAATTATTGGCTCTTATCAGCAAAGCCACCGTAGTTCTTTGCCCGGATACGGGTCCTTCGCATATGTCTGCTGCAGTAAACACCCCGGTTGTTGCCTTACACGCGGTGACTAACCCTCTTATTTCTGGCCCTTATCTTTTTCAACATTTGGTTGTAAATCATTATCCTGAAGCTGCAGAAAAAATTCTTGGCAGCAAATGTATTGAAGATGTTTGGGGACAGCATGTACATGGTGACGAACCCATGCAAATGATTTCTGTTGATGAAGTGATGGACAAGTTATCTATTATTTTAAATAACTCAACTGAGAATTTCATATGATGTATACCTTGTGAAGGCACAACCCATGTCCAGAATGCTCTAATTACAATAATTGGTATTTAGGGACGTTACCTGGTAAAACGGTATTTAAAATCAATAGCAGAAGCAGACCGTAGAGAAAAAAACGGGTCCTACTGCGCTTCACCTGAACTATATCGTTATATGATAAATGATATTAATGGCATGATTTGGGTTGTCCCATCTTATCACAAATAGGCGTATGGTTTTCAATACAAAATTGATGGGTAGTTATCTTGCAAGGCGGCCTAGGTTCACTCTGAAATATCGTTGCAAGACATTCTCCTTGATTTTTAAAGATTAAGCCTGGGTCGCAATGCATTGTTTGGGATAAAGGGATGCAAGTAAATTTATCGAAATCCAAGCAATAGGGACTATTGGCCTCCCAGTCATTATAGGGAATGCACACGCAGTATTGGTAGATATCTGGAAAGCAACCATCTTCGTCGGGACCACAGAGAAAATAACGATCACTGCAATAACTGGAGGTGATCATCATGAAATACAGCAGCATGAAAAGCTTCATTTTTTCCATTGTTATTATTCCTTTCTAGTTAGACTCTATTTTTCCATGTAGAAGTGTGGTTTATCATAATAGATAAACCGAACAGCATTGTAGACTATTGGCGCTTCAAAAAACAAATGAAAGGACGCAAGCGAGTCGATGAATGAACTTTCTTTATCCTTTAATCAAAGCAAAACGAAAAATAGCTGCGATGAGCAGGTGATACCCATGTTTTATTTGTTAACGAACGGATTATCCCTGCTACTGGACTTGTTTTACAAACAAGAGTTTGAAAAACTCTCCCTATCCAAAATAGGTTCACTTGCCTGTCGTGTTGTTTCCTGACTTTTATATGTTCTGCTGAGAAAAAAATCATTCGTTTTCTCCCTGGCTGTTATATCAACTGGCTCCGGCAAATCAAGAGCATCTATTGAACTACTGCTTGGATGGCATTCACTTGCATCTTGGGTACATGGTCCAGACAGTAAAGAAGTGGATAAGATACCAAGGAACACACCAATCAGGCTGAGAGCCGATAAAGTACATGCGCTGCTAAATCCTATAGCTGCTCCCGTTGTAAATGCTATAAGTGGTAAGGCTAATCCTCCTGTTGCAATGGTTGCTACTAAAGCGCTACTGATGAGCAGGGTGCTTGCTGTTAATAATAATCCAATTGAAAGATTGGAGCTTAATAGTTTTTTAGGCCATGAAATTTCTTTATCTAAAGCGGCGTCAATATTGAGTTGAGTTCGATAAGAATTAAATAAAACAAAAAGTGTTGTTGATAGCATAACTCCCATTGGAATTAATGGCGAAACAGCAACACCCGCTATAGAAAAGCTAATGATAAAAGCAAGAAAAGCGATGGTACTATAAATGAGTATTCCTTTGTTTTGGGTTATATTTTGCTGGAGAGAGTGATTTAATTTATTGTGTTCAAACATATAATCTAATGAACCATTTAAAGTAATATCAGTAAAAAATGCTGATTTATCATGGGAGTCCATGGCGCAGCTAACCCCTCCTTTTTCAGAGACAATCCGACAACAAGGCGCATCATTTAAACCATCTCCGACAAACCATACCCCTTTAGGATTCACTCCTTTTTTACTCATTATATCTTCTAAAAATTTCTCTTTATCTTTTGGAGTTTGTCCTGCATGAATATCTTTGTCACTAAAAAGAGAGCCCATTTGTTTATTAAAGCCTTGGGCTGATAAAAGGTTATCTCCAGTTAGCATGATAATTTTTTTACCTTCATCTCTTAACCGGGTAAGTGCCTCGATGACCCCTTTTCGTACTTCATGTTTCACGTAGATGACCCCTTTACAGGCGCCATCTTCTGCTACACAGACAGCTGAAAAGCCTTGTTCGATTTTTGATTTTTCAGGTACAGGGGGAGTAATACCACTTTCTCTTAAGTAATCAACGCTTCCAATTCGGATTGTTCTCCCTTGCACTCGCGCCGAGAGCCCTCGGTTTTTATGATCTGTCGTACATTCGCTTATTTCATCAAAAAGAAGTGGATTATTAATAGTAGCTTCATAGTATTTTTGAATTGCTTTTGCAAGAGGATGCTCTCTGCCATAAGCTTTTTCCAATAAATAGATTCTTTGCCATAATGCCCGATTTTTTATAGAAATGTTGGATGATTCAACAATGGAATTTCCCGTCGTTAATGTTCCTGTTTTATCAAAAACTACCGTATGGATTTTATCAGATTGCGGTGTAATTAAACTGTCATCACGTAATTGGATGCCTTTATTATTACGATGATGGATGCTGATGAGCTGTGGTAATTGATGAGCAATCGCAATCGTACAAGGACATACAGAAAACAAAATACCAATGATGTTTTGTATTACTAAAGGGATAGTCGCTATTCCTAATCCGATTGGAGTAAAAATGGCCGCCAAAAGACCAATGATAATAAGCCCTGTATATAGATAAGCAAATTTGGGAGTTTCTTCTTTAGTAGTGAGTGATTCTTTAGCCCGGTTTGAGCGAAAGAGCAGGGTATTAACCGTGCTGTTATATGAGTTTTTCTCAGCGTACACAATAACCTTTTTTCCAAGATTAATAGCGCCTGAAGGAATATGCTGCCATAGTTGTTTTGTTTGGTGCGGTTCACCAGTCAGAAGCGACGCATCAATTACTGTGTTGCCTTGAATTAAAATACAATCCACTGGAAAACATTCGCCAGCGTTAACTTCAATTAGCATTCCTTCTCTTAAAAGATTTCTTTTTTCTTCACTTATTTCTTTGGTCTCTAATATTTTTTGAATAAATAATCGGCATTCCTCTTCTTCATTATGCAATTGTGAATCCGTTTCTGAAGGGTTTTGTTTCTTAGATGAAACTAGGAGGTTCATTTCTTTCGATAAGAGCTGGAGTTCAAGTTGAGTGAGCTGATAACAATGATACGATTCTGACATTTGAGGAAATAATGTTTTAATTCCTTTCAATTGAATTTTTTTAGATTTTTCAATAACAAGACGTTTAATCTCATCCATGCTATTGATGCAAGCAATCAACATCGCTGGCATCATAAAGTTCATAAAAATCATGGAAAAACTGCTTGCCAACGGCATGCTAATGGCATGAAAAAGAGTGTGAGCCATGGATAAAAACCAGCCCAGGGTAATAGTTGTTGCCATATTGGCAAAATTTTTAGTGCGAAAGTTATGCCAAAAAGCAACTAGGTATTCTCGAGCAGTAAACGCAGTTGAAAAAAAAGAAAGGGCGGTCAAGCCAATGGTTAGAATTATTGATGGAGGAAATATAAGTGTTAAAGTAAGTACGACGCCCATGCACAGTAGGTTGATAAGGATATTAATCCAATTCTTTTTGTCATTTGGTTTATTCCCTTCCTCTTGCTGCTCATCAATGATGTCAAAATAAATATCACTCTTAATCTTTTCAAAGACGACGGAATCAAAATTTGTGATACGAATAAAATTATTTTCCTCACTTTCAATGGAAATAGTGAAGCGATGAATCCCTAAACCACTAGGTTCAGCATCTACAATAAGTCGTGCGTCTGCAGGAAGAATCTTTTTTTCAATACAATCATTGATACACGTATGAAGAAGGCGTTGCATTGAGTTACCACAACCATCAAAACACATGATGCCGGAGACTAAGAACGATTTTTGAAAAATAATAGTTTTGGACATAGGAAAATGAGCAGTTAAATGCGTCAATCTAAATTACTTTGACCCAAATGTCATCAACATTTAACTGATTATTTCAACGAAATTACTTAAGATGCCTTATCCGTTATCAGTAGGCCTTTTATGCGTGACATCATAAACCCCATTTTTTAAAATTTGTTAGGACTTTTTTATAAAAAATTGTAGTTTGGTTTAAGTGGGCAACCCTAACGGAATATGTTAATGATGAAGTGATGTGTTTGAACCTTGAGTTTTATAGGGGGGTGAAAGAATTTCTTTCACCCCGTATTTTAACGAAGACTATTGCGATGGTTGTGCTCCGGGGCTTAGCGCATCAGCATTAGGAGCGCCCGTACGAACACTTTGTAATAACAAGAGGCTATTTGTCATAAGCAGGCGTTCATGGACTTGACGATCTAAATAAAGTTGGTAATTAATCTCAGCAAGTAATATAGCAATTTCTTTTTCTACAGTGGCAGGCGGTGCATTATTAAGGCTGTTAATCCATGGGGTATTCCCAGGCTCGCCAGTACCACCTGTGCCGCTAGCCGCCGCGGCAGTAGCACTTGCACCGCCAGAACTTGTAGTATTATACAATCTCCAAGTTGCCATATTAAACTCTGTTAAGGCCTGACTTGTTGGGCCAGAACTACTTCCAGTCTGCCCGCTTGATGGATTAGTCTGCGGCATTCTTTTTGACATGATAAAATAAAGGTTGCTGATTCCTACAGAGGTTTGCGCTGCATAGGTACGTAAGCTTGCAAGATATTTAGCAAGAGTTTGCTGCGCTTGCATTTGTTTTGTTGATGGCTTACTGGAAGGTTGATTCCCACCAAGGGTTTGCTTATACCAGTAGTCATAATCGTTCCATTGCGGTAAGCTTATAGGAAGTATACTACCACTAACATAACGAATAAAATTTGCTGCAAGTTGTTCTTGATTTTGTGCGTTTAGTCCATTTTTTGCTATGTCGCCTTGTTGTTGCTGATTGGTTCCAAGGTCTTGCGTTGAATACATTAAGGGACCAGTTAAAGCGTTGCTATTAAGTTGATTTAAAAATTGTTGCAGGTATTTAGGGTCAAAAAAAGTGGTCGCCGAGGGAATTTCCCCTACAACGTTCAAGGGTACCAAGGTGTTATAAATCAATTGGCAACCAGAAACAAAGGTTGGGGTACTATTAGTCGGATCCATGCAGTACGTATAATCAGGGGTTGCCAAAATATTTAATACCGCTTGACTTACTGGGTCCTGTTGAAAAGTTTGTTGGTCTATCAACGGAGTCACACTCACTCCGGTAGATGATGTTGACGCGTAATTTGGAAAAGCAAGATTAGCCAGAGGATTAATGACCGTTGCACTGGGATTATATTGTGATGTATTCGCACTATCAGTCGGCAGAAACTGAGCAAAAGGATTTCCTGTATTTGTTGTTCCTGCCCCAGATTGTTGACCTTGCCCACTAAAAGTATTCACTGGAATCGAGCCTAATAAAGTATAAAACTGATAGGCTTGTGCTAGTTGAGAGGTTGTTAAATTAATGAGTTTATAGCTCACTGTAAAATCTGTATTGTCTTCTGTAGGAGCTTTCTGTACTTGAAAACCCAAGTATTGACCAAAATTTTGAAAATACTGTAATAGTTTTTTCGTATTTTCTGATGTTTGGTTTTGATAATACTGATCAGTTGAGGTTGTTGAATCCTGTGCTGTAGCAGAAAATGCAGCAAAATAAAGCACATTCAGCAACATAAGTTTAGATGCTAATTTCATTTATTCTTCCCCTTCAAGTGCACGTAAAACAAGTTTTAGACGATACTGGCAAAAAACTCGCGACAACAATCTTAAACGTTCAAATACAATGTTTCGTTTGAGAAAAACTCCAGCAGGATCATGGCTTCCAGTGCTTGTTTCCTCGGCATGAATTAAAACACGTGAAGCACTGCCAGGGTGAACTGTATCGATTGCTTGCAGCAATCGAAGTCCCCGGCCAGATTTGATATTTCCTACAATGCGAATAAATTTTTCTTCTTCAGCTAAAAGGCTCATGTCTATTTTTTCTATGTCATCAAGTTCTTTGCCTAACTGCTCCATGGCTTGCTCAAACTCAGGATTTCCATCCAGAGTCCAATCTTCTACACTTTCCATAAAAGTAATTACTCTATAGATCATAGGATCAATATATTCAAACCAGTATTGGGCGGACGCTTCGTGGCTTAGATCAGGCATATTTTACTCTTTCTTTACTGTATTTCAGCAGATGGACGAAATCATTACTTACTACTATAGTATATTATGAAAGATAAAAGAAAGAAGTAAAAAATATGAAAAAGCAGTCGCGAATAGTTAGATTAGTTTCGAGAATTATTAATGTTCGTAGGTGGTTTGATTGGGAACGGATGAAAGCATTTACTATGTATTTAGGAAATGGTTTTAAACGTTTATTTGTACCACAGAAAAAAGTTGAAGGTGAATCCTTCAACGAAGCAGTTCAGTTATTTAATCTTAGCGACGAAAGTTTACTTATAAAACAAAAATCTTTATTTCGATTGAGTATTATTATGGTGTTAGCTGCTCTTTTGATTTTGGGATATGCCGGATATCAGCTTTTTTTTGGTTCAATAAAAGCGTTTCTTGTGAGCCTCATTGTCACGTTGATTGCGCTGGTTTTAGCCTTCCGTTACCACTTTTGGTACTATCAAATTAAAAACCGTAAGCTCGGGTGTACTTTTAATGAATGGTATAGGCAGGGGTTGTTGGGAGAAAAGAAATGAATAAGTTGATAGTAACTCTGCTTCTCCTTGTATGTCCTGGTTTAGTTTTAGCAGATAATTCCAGCTCTTTAAGTTTTGCTCCTCCTGCTAGTGATTATTCGGTAGTATTCCTTGGCAATTTATTCGGGGTTGTAGATGGTGTTTTAAGCGGGACAGGCAGCCAAATCATGGGCAGTATGTTTGCCGTATTTAATGCTGCAGTTTTGGCGCTGGGGGGTATTATTATTATGTATACCCTCCTGGTATCTACTATGAATACTGCCCATGAAGGGCAAATGCTTGGACAAAAGTGGTCTTCTATTTGGATTCCAATTCGCTCTACAGTAGGTTTGGCTTTATTGATTCCCAAGGCTTCCGGCTATTGCTTGATGCAAATTTTTGTCATGTGGGTTGTGGTTCAAGGTGTCGGGGCAGCAGATAAGGTATGGGATGCCGCGTTAAGTTATTTGAACCGTGGCGGGGTTATTATTCAAGCACAACAGATAAATCCAGCCCAAGCACTTGTGACTGGCGATGATAACTCGGGAATAGGTGGTATTACAAAAGGTGCGATTAATATACTTTCCGGCCAAGTATGTATGTTGGGCTTACAGACACAATTGACCAATCTCCGTCAGAGCCTTCTTGATGCTCAGCAAAAACAATCAGGAGATTGTTATAAAGCCTCTAAAGCGGGGGATACTAGCTCTCCAATAGCTAAGTTTTGCCAAAATACGGTTCCTGATTTTCTTAGCACTGTAAACGCAATTTCTGTTCAGAGTAAGGCCCCGGGGAACAGTGACTGGACTGTTGAGATGCCTCATTTTGAGGATTCATCTTCACCTTATTATTTTCTGAACGGGATATGTGGTTCCATTCATTGGAAGAGCATTACGAGTTCACAGGGATCAGCTTTTACGGATTCATCGGGAAAAAGTTTGCTGCCTACGGATCCTACCGCGGGAAATAATGTGACACTCGGAAATAATACGCTCACTCCTGCAGAGATTGCCGCAACCCAGATGTCGCGAGCGATTGCCGTCCAGCAAATGTATATGGATTTGTCTACAGTAGCTCGAACCATAGTGGGTAATGATCCGCAAATGTCAACAACGAGTAATTCCGAGACAAAACCTTATACTCCAGTTGCGACGCAACAATTTGGTGTGCCTTATAAACAAGACGGAACGATTTGTAGTACTTATAATAAAGACATTGCTAACAGTAAGGATAATGAGGGAAGTTTATGTATGAGTTGGGGACCTGTGCCGGGATCTGCTGTTGGGGGGACATTGTTTAATGGTAACGAGTTAACTAACGCAATTAATGATTATAATGGGATTATGATGCCAACAGTTAATCTATCGCGTCTAATCAAGAATGCAAAAGATATGGAGAAATCCACTGACTTTATCAATAAAGCTACGAGCCAGGGATGGATTATGGCTGGTGCTTACTTCTTTAACTTGGTAGCGATTCAGGGCTCATCTGGTACAATTGACAATGCGAGCCAAACGGATTCAGACACTGGATTGGATACAAGTAAGTTTGATCCTTCGGCAATAACGAGCCCATTTGTACCTAGCAGCGACGGTAAAACCATGACCTGCGATAAAGGAAATATGACCGATCAAAATAAAGACTTTACTCAATTATGTAAATGGTTTGGCCAAGATAATACCCAGGTACTGCAAGTACAGTCATTAATTACATCAGATACTAAGAATCCACCAAAGCAGGCGAAAGAGCTAAAGGTGCAAAGTGGCGCAGCCTCATCTACAGTGTGGGGTTTTCTTAACAATTCACTCATGATGTCAACCCCTGGTCAACCAGGAGTTAAGCCATTGACTTTTGCTAACTCAATTAATTTTAGTGTGAGTACCTCGTTATATCGATTAGAAAGACAAAACTTCTCTTGCGGCGAAGTCAAACCTTTCTTCTCTATCTGTCTGGGACAAATACTCGGCAATATATTTTATAATATTATCTTGGTGACCATATATAACCTGTTTCTTGATATCTTTGGCCAGATTATCAATAGTGTGGTGTTAGCATTCCTGATGATTCCTTTGCAAGGAATGGCGACAATCTTTCAACAGGGTCTGCAAATTATCGCGCAGCCTGGGGTAAACCCTGTAGTTGCTTTGGCAAATATGGGTAATGAGTACATCAATTTTGCCGGTAACTTATGGATGCTCTTGTTGAATATGGCAGTATCCAGCGCATTAATCCCCGTATTTGGTATCTTCATTTTTGCCATGATGTCTTTGGCTATGCCGCTTGTGATTGCATGGGTAGGCGTCATGGTGAGCGTAGGTTTTACTACAGCTTATTACATTCCAATCTTACCCTATATGATTTTCACTTTTGGCGCCTTGGGTTGGTTAATCTCGGTAATCGAGGCAATGGTTGCTGCGCCTATTGTGGCATTAGGGGTAACGCATCCGGAAGGGCATGAGGCTTTTGGTAAAGGTGAAGCAGCGATCATGATCTTGGTGAATGTATTCCTCAGACCTTCCATGATGATTATTGGTTATATTGCTGCTATAGCATTATCCTATGTGGGGGTATGGGTTTTAAATGCTGGATATGATCAGGCTATAGCATTTATCCAACAGGAAAATACAGATAGTGCTAAACTCGCTGGTGGAGTTTGGGCATATGGTGGTTCGGATTCACCTTCTGGTACAGGCGGATATACGGATTGGGCGGGAATTTATGCATTCTTCTTCTCTATATTGACCTATACTACGTTGTATTTAGTAATCATACAAAAAGCATTTACATTGATTTCTTATTTGCCGGACAAAGTGTTACGATGGATAGGCGGTACTCCTGAAAGCATAGGCCAAGAAACGTCACAATGGGGTGAGGAAGTAAAGGGTAAAACTCAAGAAGCAGGTAAAGAAACACAGACTGCACAAGGACAAATTGATAAGACTCTTGGCGGATATGGCGCTAAAGGTGTGGGCATGATTAAAGGTGCTTTGGGTAAAGGTGGTGGTGGCGGTAGTGTTTCTGCCGAAGGTAATGCTACACCAAGCAGCGATAAGGAGGAGGGGGATTCTAAGGGTAAGGGAAAGGGTAAGAAGAAAGGTGGGGGGAATCCTTTAGGTTCTGTAGGGAAGTAATTTATGAAGAGAGCATCATTGTCTACAAAGTACTTTGATGCTCAATCTTTTTTACAGGAAAATTATACTAAATTGTTGTATAATTGTAGTTAAAATAAACATTTGATCGATTCATATTATGCCTGAATTATCTGCTCCTAAAAGCACAATAACAAACCAATCACAAGCCGCTGAAGACAAACTTAAAGTTTTGCAAAAAGCAAAAATGGATGAGGAACGATTTATACAAGAATTGTTTCTTTTTTTGCAAAATATGCGCGATTCAATTTTAAAGTCACAGGTTGACCCACAAGCTCAATTAACCGATCTTGCTAGGGATTGCGGTTATCAAGATCTTCCTACTGCGCTAAATAGTACAAAAAATGCACGAGGGCAGACACCATTAGTTCAAGCGCTGCAAGAGCAAGATTTCTCTATGGCAAGGATTTTACTCGATTCTGGGGCAGAGTATGACGCCCTGGCACGAGAAGAATATGATATCGCAATACATAGTAAGCGGGGACAACAGGCACTGCAGCAGCAAATAATTTCTCCTCCTGAAGGTTATAGTCCATCATCTCCCGAGAAATTGCATACAGTCAAAGAATTTGGCCTCGTACTTGGCATCAATATAATAAGTGTAGATGGTACTCCTTCTCAACGCGCGCATGTAGGACCTACATATCAATTGATGACTGATACGGTAAAGGATTACAGTCAAAGTCGTAGTAAGGAGCCAGAGAAGGGGGATTTCAAACAAATTTCAGATGCCTTCGCTTTTGCAAATAAAGCGGCAAAGTATGACTATAGTACCCCTGAAGGCAGTCCTGAAGCTGGGAATGCTCTGTGTGAACGAATACAAGCGGGAAAGGTAACCAGTGTCCCTATTAATTGCAACGGACACGCCATGGGGTTATCTTTTGTGCCCGTCGAAGGAAACCCGGATAAGGCGTACTTGGTATTTACTAACCGCGGGGAAGGATCTGGAGGAAAGCATGGAACTCAAATCTATGAGGTAGACAAGAAGGATATTACCCCCGATTTTCTAAACAATGTAATGAGCGGCCATGATCAGGGGCATTCACATGCGCAAGTCATGGAGCAAGTTCATCAGGTGACTAAAGGAAAAGAGCCCATATATCACATTGAGCAAAAACGACAAAAATATGATAATTGTACTGTAGCAAATACACGCGCAAATATTCATGGAGTCCTTCTGTGCCAAGAAGCAAATCGCAAAGGCGGTTTTGAGAATGTGAATCAACAAACAAAAGACGAAGTAAAACAACGCTACAAAGAGTTTACTGATGATATGAGAAGTAAAAAAGTCCAACAGCTGGAAAAAGCTTTAGAGAAAAACCCTGAGGATCCAGACCTAAAAGCTTTAGCTAAAGCATATATAGATAAACCCAGCAGTAAATTTTCTGATACTTTGAAATCTGTAGTTGCTGAAGAATCGATCAATATGAGTTCGCCCTAAATGAATGGGCAACTTAGTATTTAGTGTTTCATTTGACTCAACAACTGTTGCACTTCAAATATGGAGCCTGTGTTGGAATGACAATATCCGCTCAGCTTAACGGCTAGGGTCTATTAAGCCCAGCCTTTAAAGTCTATCGATAAAATAACAAAGTAGTCCTCAGCATGTTACGATTTATTGTGTTACTCTTTGGATTGATGATTTACTATTGAACGATCAGAAATTCCACGGATAAATTCTGACATTTCAATTGGCTCTTGACCTATCTTTAACGAGCTCCGAACGAAATTTGCTGCCTCGAGAACGCTATCCAAATTGTATTTTTTTAATTGAATTGAATGTAAATAGGCAACAAAAAACTCTGTTTTTAAATTACCAGTACCTTTGCCCATACCAGCAAGAGATGCATCAATAAAGCGAACTCCCGAGCTCATTGCTGCCAAGGCATTAGCTTGTGCCAGGCCGAGATTATCATGGGCATGAAATCCAAATGGGAAAGGATAATTATTAATGTATTTTTCATAAATTTCTTTGACACGCGTAGGGAGTAAACTGCCATTTGAATCAGCGAAATAAATGATATCAGGCTCATACTCGCTTATCGTTTTGATTGAATCATCAAGTTCATTTTCTGTATAGTAAGAGATATTCATGAAATTAACTGAAACATTCATGTTTGCATTTTTTACCATTTTTATTTTAGGTAAGGCAGATGCAAGTTCGTTTTTAGCAACGCATAGTCTTAATAAATCGACACCGCATTTTTTTAATTCAATGAGATCGTTTTGAGTAAGATTATTTGGAAAAACCATAACTACCATTTTTGCTTTTTGAATCAAAGAGCGACAAAGAAGTAGGTAATCTTTGGCACACCATCCAGCTCTCCCGACCTGGGTAGGTGTTAAAGTTCCATTGCGATAGCCAATTTCAATATATTCAATGCCTGAGTTATCTAGAGATACAAGAATTTTTTCTAATTGAGCGTCTTCAAAATTGAAATTAGTTCGGTGTCCCCCGTCTCTCAATGAGGCATCTAAAAGTACTATAGAATCGTTCATATAATTTCCAAGAGGCAACAAAAAACATACCTTCTTTTAAAATTATAGCTAAAATAACGCTGAACCGATAAAGAACAGAAGATATATATATAAATTGGATGCGATTTTCGCAAAGGAAAGCAGATCGAAAAACATTTTGAGTTTATTGCTGGTATTCTTTGGCCCCAGCAATAATTAATTTGTATACCCGCTCGCTGATAATACCTTGTTCAAACTTTGCTTTTGCATCCCAAGTCATCAGTTGGCCCTTTTGTCGCACTAATTTACGTGTGGCAGAGGTGACATCATTAGGATCGCTTTCAAGTAAAATATCTCGAACCTCTTCATCAAAAACTAAATACTCTCTCAATGCTACCCTTTTTTCATCTACAGTAGGTACAAGTTTTTGCCAAATACACAATCTGATTGTCTCTAAAATATCAATAGTTCTTCCTAAGCGCTCTTCACCAGAGAATGAGGTTACAAGACGGCGCATGGTTTCAGCCACACCTGAGGTATGCAAGGTTGTATACACTGGGTGCCCAGTAAGCGCTGCTTCCAATGCAGCACTAATTGTTTCTGCATCCCTACACTCACCTACCATGATTAAACGAGGTTTGCGGCGTAAGGCATTTCTCACCCCATCAGCAAAACTCGGTAAGTGGCGAGGAATTTCTGATTGGCTAACTACTGCGGATATTGTTTCAATTTCATCATAAACAAATTCAATAGGAGATTCATAGGTCAATACTTTACGGTTTGAATCCTCTGTTTCGATTAAGTCGCGAATAATTGAGGCCAGTAACGTTGATTTACCTGAACCTGTTGCACCCGTAATAAAGACGATTCCTTCCTGAGGTGCCACTGCTTCAAGGACATTATCAGGTAAATTCATGGTTTCGAGTCTAGGAGGGGTTGTAGGAATCGTTCTCAGAGTAATCTGAATTGCATCATGCCCTTCTACAAGGCATGCTGTTCCATTGACCCGATAGCGATATCTAACACCGCGGTTAGGACGGAATTCATAGTGGGTATCGATGTCTTTACCTGAAAGAAGCTGAGTTGTAGCGTTAGGTCCGTATATCGCATTAATTAAATCACCGAGTTCTGTATTAGACAAGCGGCGGTTGGTAATCCGTAATAGTTTTCCATAGACCTCTGCATAAATAGGTTCGCCTGTTTGGATGGTAATGTCAGAAGCATTTAAACGTTCAGTATGCTCCAACATTTTATCCATAAAAAGCGGAGTAAAACGTGTTGGCTCATCGGGCATTAAACATAAATGAGAATTGTTATTCATACTTCCTATTGGCGAATTCTGTTGTTATCGTTAACTGGAGCAATTGTAGGCTGCCAGGATTTATCTGTTATTATAATTTTAGAACGATTTGCCAATTTTTCCATGTTTTTGAACCGTTCCAAAGCATTCTCATCCTTGGATACCGCTGCCCGCCATTGTTCACTATTCACATTCAGAGCGGGTAACGCAGTAATTCTTAATACTCTATCATCAATATGAATCTCTGAGGAGTCACCTGTTACGCCTAAGTCTGTATGAGAGACATAAGGAGGAGAAATCATATTCATGGCTAATAATTTTCGATAAAGAATCATTCCGCCAAAATCTTCTTTAATTCGGGCTATGTTTTCCTCCAGAATGGTATTTGCTTGATCAATACCATTTTTCCAGCCTTTTGCTACATAAATGCACCATATTTTTTTCTCTACCTTGGTTTTAGGTAACAGAGTATAGTGAGGATATTCCGGTTGTACATAATCCAGCCATAAGTATTGCCGCCAAGTTGGAGGAGTGGTTACAAAATGAGCCTGTTTCGCAACTTTATAAGTACGATCAGAAATACGAATAGTTTGTGCATCAGCAAGATTGAGGGTATTTCTACCTTCCAAGAGCACTGGGGGCAAAATGTTATGTTCTAGAATCAAAGAATTAAAATCATAAATGGCATCGAGTCTGCGCGATTGTCTTATAAGATGCTCATCAATAATTTTTGCTCGATTTGCCAGGCCTGCTTGAGCACCGAGACTTAAAGCAGTTTCTTTCAAAGCAATTTGACGAATTTTACCTCTTTGCCTTTTATTTCTATCCTTTATATTCACATTGGCCATAGCCTGTAGCCCTGCCAATGAGTTCGTATCACCCATATATTTTGATGAGTGACATGCAAGCAGTAAAGCAGACAATACAACAACTATTAAGCTACGAATAAATTTTGGCATAGCGTAATTCTACAACCTGACTGTTAGGGTAAACGTGAATATAGGCTTTTTTACCAGCTTGGTAATCAATATCACGCAGGATTTCAGCTAAACTTTCATCTTTAATGTTAAGACTAATTAAAACCGGAATTGACGGTGCTTTTCCTAAAATACGAAGCCTGAAGTGAGCTGATTTGGCAATACGAGCGGTTAATTCTTCAATAGGACCGGACCAATCCACACTTGCTCTGGCTTGTAAGTTATACGAATTAGGTATCGTGAGTGTGTTATCTACAGGGGGTGGTAAAATTACTTTTTCGACTCGTGCCATTTCATGCATAGAATCGCTTACAGATACTGCTGCTTCTGCTAATTTAATTGTAGCATCATCACTAGGATTGTTTACTGGTGATTTTTTAAAAAGTACTCCATGTTTACAACCTACAAGCAGGACTGAGGCAATAAATAGCATGAGAAGCTTGTTGTTCATTCAATGTTCTTTAATGTCTGAGAATATTCGTTTGATTGAAACAGGAGCTAGGCTGCTTGTCAAGCCTATAGAAGATGAATTGTATGAATTTAAACAGAAATAATTTGGGAGAGTAATTAGCTTGGGTGCAGCGAATTGTCTCTTGATCACCTCTCTGCCTACGCCCCGCAGATTTGTCCGCGAGGTCTCATCTTTTTAGGTAGATCTTCTGGATCCTGCGGACAAAGCCGCAGGACGTCGGAATAGGTCCGGACTAGTTTTTCAGTGATGTGCAGAAGATCCAGGTGCAGCGAGGCAGAGCCCAGGAAGCTATGCAATCAATCCCGGGTTCCACTTAGGCTACAATATAAAAGGTCAACTTAATTTTTCAAATAAGGAATATACAACTTGCCCTGCGTGTTTTTGTTTTATTTGCCGCCAATACTTTTCATCCAATTGCGTTGCAATCGGTGATTCTAAATAAACAAGTCCCCCAGGTTTGAGAATAGTGCTGTGTGTTATATTCGAAATACATTGAGGGAGATAATTTTGTGCAAAAGGAGGGTCCAGAAATATAATATCAAACTCTTCCTGTTTGTGCTGAAGGTACTGTAGCGCGTCTGTTTGTAGGAGTTTAAGTTTTGGGCTGTTAAATGAAGCGATTATTTTTTGTAAATGGGCACAAGCTTTAGGTGATTGCTCAAGAAACACAACGTGCGCGGCTCCTCTTGAAAATGCCTCCAGGCCTAAAGCGCCGCTGCCT
This sequence comes from Legionella bozemanae, assembly GCF_001648595.1. Classification (GTDB taxonomy): domain Bacteria; phylum Pseudomonadota; class Gammaproteobacteria; order Legionellales; family Legionellaceae; genus Legionella; species Legionella bozemanae. Next base: position 60,395 of record NZ_LBAW01000002.1, read on the forward strand.
GCAAAAGCATCCAGGCAGCGTGCTTCTCTGATGTCATGCATGAGCCAGTTAAATAAAGTCTCGCGCACGCGATCTGGGGTGGGGCGTAAACCTTCTACATCCGGAAAATGCAATTTTTTTCCACGATATAAGCCACCTATAATGCGGACGATCTGTTTCACGATTTACCTACAGTGACCAGTAATAATTTGTCGGGATTAACTTGTTGTTTGAATGCTTGTTTCACTTGTTCGCGGCTTACTGTATTGATGCGAGCAAGATAGGTGTCAAGAAAATCTTCAGGCAGATGATAAAATGTCATTCGCAATAAGATATTTGCAATACTGCGATTACCTGATAACGAAAGTGGGAAACTTCCTGTAAGGTATTGTTTCGCCGCATTCATCTCCTCATCAGTTGGACCTTTATCAATGTAAGTGCGTAACTCGTTTTGAATAATATCTAACGCATCTTTTGTTTGTTTATTTTTTGTTGACAAACTGATGAGGAAAGGTCCTTTCCCGGACATAGGAACAAGCTGGCTGTCTACACCATAAGTCAAACCTTGTTTTTCTCTAACTTCTATAGCGAGTCGAGAAACTAAAGCCCCTCCTCCTAAAATATAATTCCCTACAATCAGCGGGAAGTAATTTGAGTCATGATGATCAATACCGAGTTGACCGAGCCGTATCACAGTTTGTGAGGACGGAAATGGAATATTTATTGTTTCTGCTTGAGTTAACTGAATGGCTTTGGGAATAGGAGGGGCTGGCTGTCCCTCTGGAAGTTCTTGAGTAAGTTGCTCAGCAAGTTGATGTGCTGTCTCACTATTAATTGCACCTACCATAACTAAAATCGCGTTTTTGGCCACATAATAGCGTTTATTAAACGCAATCACCTGGCTCATATTAATTGCCTTGACGGTCTCGCTTGTTCCATTAACAGGATGAGCATAGGGATGTTGCTTATATAAGGCTTGAAAAAAATTGAGATTGGCGACGTCTTCAGGCGATTCCTGCCGCTGTTCAATGGCCATCATCTGTTGTTTTTTCTCTCTTGAAAACTCATAATCAAGAAAGTCTGGATGGTTAATGATTTGTGCAAAGGTAAAACTGGCTTTGGCCAATGCATCTTGGGTGGCTAAAGTTCTTAGGTTAAATATAACCATATCCCGGTTAATCTCAGCCTTATATTGAGCGCCAACATCCGCGAGTGATTCGGCTATTGCTGTTGCGTCTCGTCCCGCATTTCCTTGGTTCATCAAACGACTGGTCAATGCACTTAGGCCATATTGATCTCCATCATATGCTGAGCCTGCCGCGAAAGCCAAACTGACATCGAGCATAGGCACTTCCATTGCGGGATAAAAAACGACTTGAACGCCATTTTTGGTGAGCCATTTTTCTGTTTTGAAGGTACTTGCTGTCGTTGTATGCGACAGCCCAATCAGTAATGTTAGAATACATGCGCTAAAAATTCTCATGGTGCAGCCCTTTGTGGTTGAGGTTCTAATATTGCTGTCGTCATATTATTTTCCTGAAAATAACGTTGGGCAGTTTGCAGAACTTGTTGTGGCGTAACGGCATTGATTGCTGCAGTATACTCATCCGCTTTTTGCCAACCAAGCCCAATTGTTTCTAACAAACCTAATTCTGAGGCTTGTCCGAAAATTGAATCTTTCTCAAAGGTTTTCTGAGCAATGATTTGATGTTTAATTCGTTGCAATTCTTGCTCAGTAACCTGATTTTTTTTCAAATCATCGATTTCATTAAGAAGCCCACTTTGTAAATCATTTATTGTATGGTTTTGGCTCGGAGATCCATACACAATAAATTGGGTTTGAAATCTTGTATAAGGGTTATAATAGGTATTTGCATCCGTAGCAATATGTTTGCTGCGAATCAGATTTTTAGAAAAACGAGCGCTTTCACCTGCATCTAAAATTCCGGCGATAATTTCCAAGGCATAAGGCTCATACTCTTTTTTACTCGTGTTTGCACTAGGAACGGTATAACCCATCATCAATAAAGGTAATTTTGCTGACGCCTGGATATGCACAATCTTTTGACCTAACGCAGGCGGCTCTTTTTGCAATCTTCTTGTAGGAATAGGGTGTTTTGGCAAAGCACCGAAATAATTTTCTGCCAAAGTGCGAACCTGTTCTGGGTTAACATCTCCCACAACAACCAAGGTCGCATTATTAGGAGCATAATATTTTTTATACCATTCCCTTAAGTCTTCAACGGACATGTGTTTCAGATCGCTCATCCAGCCAATAACAGGATGATGATATGGGGCGCTTAGATGTGCTGTTGCCAGAAAACGCTCAAAGGCAAGTGCTTGTGGATTATCTTCAGTTCGAAGCCGTCGTTCTTCCTGGATTACTTTAATTTCTTTGGCAAACTCATTGGCATCAAGAAGCAAATGATTCATGCGATCTGCTTCCAGTTCAAAACTGGTAGCAAGTTTTGATGCAGCTGTTTTTTCAAAAAAAGCGGTATAATCATTATTAGTAAATGCGTTAGCTTGACCGCCAATTGCCGCTATGGTTTTGGAAAAGACACCTAAAGGGAATTTTTCAGTACCTTTAAACATCATATGTTCCATCGCATGAGATACGCCGGTAATCCCGCCTGGTTCATCAGCGGAGCCTACGTTATACCAAATCATGGATACAGCAATAGGCGCCCGGTGATCTTCTTTAACCAATATTTTTAATCCATTATTCAATGTAAACTCTTGCACTTGGCTAAAGGTCTGGCAAGATAGTACCATGAGTAAAGTAAAGAGTATTTTGCGCACAACTTAACCTCAAAGTAAAAAAGATGATAGAATTTCATATTTTTCAGGATTTGTACACTATATGATTAAATGGTTTAAACGAAGTCATGATTCCGCCTCTGTAGAGGACAATCATTCACAAAGTACTACTGACTCGTTGCCTCAAGCTCCTGTAGAAGAAAGCAAACAGGAACAAGAGCCTGCAAAAGAAGGAATTTTTGCACGTTTCAGGAAAGGATTAAGCAAAACCCGTCACCAGCTTGGTGATGGAATTGGCCGATTATTATTAGGAAAAAAAGAAATCAGCCAGGATTTGTTGGACGAGTTAGAAACGCTTTTAGTCAGTGCTGATTTGGGGATGGAGACAACGCAAACTGTACTGAACCAGTTGACTGAAAGTTTGGCTCGTAAACAGTTATCTGATGGTAATGCTGTTTATGATGCGCTGAAATCTCATTTGCAGGCGATTTTAAGCCAGAATAACCAACCTTTAACTTTAGAAACTGCAGATCAATCTCCTTTTGTAATCTTAATGGTTGGGGTGAACGGTGCAGGTAAAACCACTACTATAGGAAAACTGGCGAAACAATTCCAGCAACAAGGCAAGAAGGTCATGTTGGCTGCTGGAGATACTTTCAGAGCAGCAGCAGTGGAGCAATTGCATGTTTGGGGGGAGCGAAATGATATCCCCGTAATTGCCCAGCATACAGGAGCAGATAGTGCTTCGGTGATTTTTGATGCCCTGCAAGCAGCAAGAGCGCGCAAAATGGATGTTTTAATCGCTGATACTGCAGGCCGGTTGCATACACAAGGCAATTTGATGGACGAATTGAAGAAAGTAAAGCGTGTATTACAGAAACTTTGTCCTGATGCTCCTCATGAGACGATGTTGATATTGGATGCAAGCATAGGGCAAAATGCTTTGGTGCAAGCACGACAATTTCATGAAGCGATTGGTTTAACTGGAATTACCATGACTAAATTGGATGGTACGGCTAAAGGTGGAATTTTGTTTGCTATTGCGAATGAATTAGGAATGCCCTTTCGTTATATAGGGATTGGTGAAGGGATAGAGGATTTACGCCCCTTTGATGCTGCGCAATTTGTTGGTGCACTATTCAATGATCACATTTGACCAAGTGACTAAACGTTATCCAGGTGGTTTTGAAGCGTTAAGCCAAGTAAATTTTTCTTTACAAAAAGGGGAAATGGTTTTTCTTACCGGGCATTCAGGTGCAGGAAAAAGTACCTTACTTAAATTGATTGCTCTTTTAGAATGGCCTACTTCGGGTCAATTGCTCGTCAATGGTTTGCGTCTGAATCAGTTAAAAAAGCGTGATGTGGCTGCTCATCGCAGCCAGCTGGGTATTACTTTTCAATCACCTTACTTACTTAATGATCGGACAGTATTTGATAATGTTGCCCTCCCCTTGCAAATTCGGGGTATGGCTTATCCCATGGTTGCCAAAAGAGTTCATGCGGCCTTGGATATGGTAGGTCTATTAAGCAAGGAAAAAATGCTCCCTGTCCATTTATCAGGAGGTGAACAGCAACGCGTGGGAATTGCTCGTGCTGTAGTGCATAAGCCTGCATTGTTATTGGCTGATGAACCTACTGGAAATCTTGACCCCAAACTTTCTACAGAAATCATGGCTATTTTTGAGCAGTTTAATCAAGTAGGGGTAAGTATATTAATTGCTACGCATGATTTGGCATTGATCGCAGGAATGAAACATCGTATTGTCATGCTTAAAGGAGGACGAATGTGTTAAAACAAGCACAAGCAATCCTTGCCTATCATTTGCAAGCAGCGATACAAAGTTTAAATTTGTTATGCCGCAGACCTTTAGCAACCATGATGACTTCCCTCGTGATCGCCATTGCCTTGGCCTTGCCTGCTCTTTTCTGGGTATTTTCCGATAACATCGCTAAATTAACCGCAAGCTGGCAGAAGGGAGGGCATATTTCTCTTTATTTAAAACCTGGCTTATCTGAAGCGGAACAACAGCTGCTATTACAAAAAGTGCGTGAAACAGACGGCGTAGCTCAAGTTTCCTTAAAATCTTCCCGTGACGGTTTATCGGAATTAACCCAGCAAGAGGGGATGCAGGATATTATGCGTTATCTTCCTGAAAATCCTCTGCCTGCGGTAGTGGATGTTGTGCCTGCCTTGATCATTGACTCCCCTGCAAAATTGGATTTATTGGCACGGAAATTACAGACCATAGCACAAGTGGAAAATGCAAAAGTTGATATGGAGTGGATAAGCCGCTTGCATGCGCTTTTAGGTTTTGCTGCCAAGTTTGCAGATGCTTTACTCGCCTTATTAGCCATGGCTGTGATTATGATCGTTGGCACTACGTTACGCTTGGCTCTTCATAGTCGACAAGAAGAGATTCAAGTGTTAAAGTTAATTGGAGCAAAAGATCCTTTTATCCTCAGACCTTTTTTATATTCGGGGGTTTGGTATGGTGCCTTAGGGGCTGTTTTTGCTGTCTTTATGGTGAATATTTTTATCTTCAGTTTGGAAGCTGCTGTAGATCAGTTGGCGGTTGCTTATCAAATGCACTATCCGCTAAAAAGTTTATCAATGCGCCAGATCTTGCTACTTGTTTTATTTGCAGTTATACTAGGATGGATGGGGGCACGTTTATCGGTAAAACGTCAATTGGCTTCCATTGAGCCTCAATTATAAGTCCCCTCTTATTTTTTTACCTTATTTTACAGAGAAGTTTTAGAGGAAAGAAGCATGAGTCAATATTTGCAACTTGCCGAAATGAATTTACCTGTGGGAAGCCTTGATGCTTACATTCACAGGGTTAATCAAATTCCTATGTTGTCTTTAGAGGAAGAAATTGCCTGTGCCGAGCGTTTTCATGCTGAAGGAGACCTTGAGGCTGCGCGGCGATTGGTTCTTGCTCATTTGCGTTATGTTGTTCGTGTAGCTCGTGGTTATTTGGGATACGGCTTGCCTCTGAATGATTTGATTCAGGAAGGTAATATTGGTTTGATGAAGGCAGTAAAACGTTTCGACCCTAAGATGGGCGTACGTCTTGTTTCCTTTGCGGTACATTGGATAAAAGCAGAAATCCATGAATTTGTTTTACGCAACTGGCGTATCGTTAAAATTGCAACAACTAAAGCACAGCGAAAGTTATTTTTTAATCTTCGCCAAATGAAAAATCGTTTGGGCTGGATGAGTCATGAAGAGGTAACTGCTGTAGCAAATGATTTGGGTGTAAGTCGCGAAGATGTGCTAGTAATGGAGCAACGTTTGAACGCTATGGACACACCTTATGATGCTCCTGATGCGGATGAACACGATGAATTTTACACAGCACCTGAGCGTTATTTATTTAATGCTAATGATGATCCGTCTGTGTTACTGGAAAAGGAAAGTGTTGGAGATCGTGGGCGTGAGAAGCTGATGGTTGCTTTAGAGCAGCTCGATGAGCGCAGCCAGGATATTTTACAACAACGTTGGTTAGCCGAAGAAAAGTTAACACTGCATGATTTGGCTAAAAAGTACGGGGTATCCGCGGAGCGGGTTAGGCAGCTTGAAAAAAATGCCATGAAAAAGCTGCGGCAATATATAGAAAGCGAGTAATTTCTTTAATTATATGTAACCTGAGTGAAATGAAGGATAAAAACCCTAATAGCTCAAGGTTCCCCATGTTAATGTTTTACTCGAACGGTTGGATTTGAGCGCAAGATGCGCCCAATACAGCCGTTTCCTTTTATGCCAAAAAATCACAAACTAAATGTCCTACTCGTTCATCTATTAAGACGCTCACATGATTTGCATCAGGAAGTAGACAAAGTCTGGAGTCCGGGTATTTTTTACAGAATTCAATCGATTCTTTAGTACTAATCGTTTTATCTAATTCACCGTGTATGCATAAAAAAGAAATGTTGGGTGATTGAGAAATGAAATGGTGTAAACGGACCAGATTAATGTCGAAGCGCGCTTGTTGCTTCATAACATGACGTAGCTGCAGATAACCATGGCCACTTAGTTTAAATTTTTTTGCAATCCGGTTAACGGGGCTCCGCATTTGTGTGGGCGATGCAATTAAAATCGCCCGTTCTGGTTTATGATTTAATTGCCATTCAGGAAGTTGACCCGCAACATTCAGGGTGTTGAGGAGCATGGATCCGCCAAACGAATGGCCAATAACCGCATAGAAAGGTCCATGCTGATTGATTGCATCTTTCAAAATAGCGACTGCATCAGTCCAGGGTAATTGCAAACCTTTTGCTTCACCATGTGCCGGGAAATCAAGAGCATATACTTCATATCCTTGTTGATGAAGTGCCTGGATTATGCGAGCCATATATGCTGCACGTGATATCCATCCATGAGTGATCAGTACTTTTTTCCCCCGTGCATTTTTCTGTGGCGCGAAACGGTGTAATACATGATGTCGTGGAAATTCCTCATGAATTACCTCCGTACGTCTTGCTTCAATAAACTCACAAGCCAGTTTGGCAAAATGTCGATATTCTTTTTCCAAGGGAAAAAAGATAGGAGTAATAAAAGCCTGATAACACAATTGTGCATGTAAAACATCTCTTACATGGATTAATGATGAAGTTATCATGATTATATCCCCTTTAGAGTTTACTGTAAGTGTAGACTAAAAAAGAACACTCTATAGTTTTTTGCTCAATGGCCATTGCCAACAAGATTCTTTATGACATCTTTTGCTCTCTGTAAAAGCTGGATGGCAAGAGGGAAAATCGATTTCCTTGATGAAGGGAAGTAGTTGAAACTCAAAAATATTGTGTCGATCTAACAGAAAATACTCTGGGGGCTGTTGTTGACCTTAATGTAATTCATAACTTTATCTCTTTCATTCAATTTTATAAACTAGGTTCCTAAAAGTTAATTCTAGTTTTATTTCAGGGAGCTTGAGATGCATACTTCAAATTATATTTATCATGATAATGAGCAAGAACTCCATGGCTTTGTCGCATATGACACGTCTCGTGCTGAGCCACGTCCTGCAGTATTGGTAGTTCATGATTGGTCCGGTCGTAATGAATTTGCGTGCAACAAAGCAAAATTACTTGCTGAAATGGGTTATGTAGGCTTTGCAGTAGATTTGTATGGGGGCGGCCAGCTTGGCTCTACTACTGAAGAAAAACAAGCGTTAATGAACCCTTTGATTTCTGATCAACTTTTATTGCGCCGTCGTATTCAAGCTGGGTTGGCTGCTGTATGCTCCATGCCTGAGGTTGACAATAAGCGGGTTGCAATTATTGGATTTTGTTTTGGTGGTTTGTGTGCTCTTGAGTTGGCACGCTCTGGGGCAGATCTTAAAGGGGTCGTGAGTTTTCATGGTTTGCTGCACAAGCCTGGCAATTTAAAATCTGAACCAATAAAGGCCAAAATTTTAGCGTTGCATGGTTATGATGACCCAATGGTTCAACCTGATAAGGTACATGAATTTTGCAAAGAAATGACTGAAGCAAACGTAGATTGGCAAATGCATATGTATGGGCATATACAGCATGCATTTACTAATCCACTGGCACATGATACGCAATTGGGAACTATTTATAACGCAGTAGCTGCTCAACGCTCATGGGAAGCCATGATTGGTTTTTTGCAAGAAATTTTCATTAAGTAACCTCAACTTGATGTAAAAATCGAGCCTAGTCTTCGTTAAAAAGAGGCAAAAATGCTCGACAGGACTGTCTTTCACATATTCCCCTTTTCAAAATTGATTAAAAGGGGATATTTCATTATATTCCCATTGAAACAAAGCAAGAAAGCCAATTTTCTTACGCTAAAGTACTGGTAGCTGTATTAACTCTAAAAAAATCCCAGTGCTTGCAGGTTAAATTAAATTTTGGACTGTTTTGTAATCCAAAGGCACATGGGGCAGAATGATATCTGCTGGTACTTTCAATGAGTGTGGAATAAGCTCATCCAACATCTGTTTCCTTCAGGTGAAGACTTTAGGAATTATACGAACTGCGTATTTTTAATCAAACAGGGTGATCACCATATTGATATTGTTCCGAGCCTCTACATAATACAACAAAGGTCCTTTTCATTTTGCGTCTCCTGAGTAAGTTTTTTGACAACATAACCAGTTTCTCGCTTAAATAGAGCGAAAGCCCAGTTCCGAGATTTCACATTATAAAATTCAGCATAATTTTCGACCAGGTATTGAAAAGCTGGATCTAAAGCATCCATCATTTCGATAACTCGCTGATGACCAGACTTTGTCTCATCAAGTTCAATTCCAACAGCTTTAAATGCACTTGTTTCAACATCAACTTCACGCTGAAACAAGCCTGTGTGCAAGTGCAGTTTTTCTGCGAGTCTTAAGGCTAGCTGTGGTTCATTAGCATATTTCCCGTGTGCTCTGAAATGACGTCGCGGCAAAGTGTGCGGAATACCATCTACAAAAATTGAAGTCGTAAACTCATGGAAATTAAAATAAAGTGCAAGCGTTACTAAATTATTTAACTGTTTATTTTCCTGTAAGCCGCTATCATTTTTTACCCTCTCAAATAATACGCCCATCGTATTAAAGCGCTGCCGAAAATCTACGGGGTCTTTTTCAAGATGTCTTCTTAAAAAAGCAGCATGAATCAAATCATGTATTAGCACTTGAAGCGCTTGCACTGCCTGCTTTTTACCATCTACGACCATCTCTTTCACCCCGTCAAACTCTGGGTGTTCATGGCATGGCAGTGCAAGCATACGAAGACCAATAAAGTCTGCATTGGGATTCACTCTGAAAACAGTCATATCATTCAATTGTTGAATAGTTGACAACCCTGTTTTGGAAACATGACAGATAAATTTTGAATAATTCTGATTTTCAAATTCAGTTTTAATAGTCCATTCACCATAGGGATGAACAACACCATAAACCATCGTATTGATTTGCTTTTGGTATTCTTTTTCCAAAGATTCCAATGCAATCCCCGACATAATAGCGGAGAGTGTGTAGCAATAATAAGAATGCTCAAAAAAATTCATTTCTTCAGGAAGATTAACCTGAGAAAAATGAGTTTCAATATTGCGCAAAATCGAATTGGCTCGCTCTTTATTTTCCCACCCAGAAATAATGGTTTTTGCAAATTGCAAATCATGATCAAAAATCCGACGAATTATTTTTAAATGAATTTTTTCAGGAAAAACGGCATCTTCTGCAACCAGCAACTTAAATAAATCAAATCGCAGCTGCGCGCTGACAGCTACTTTCTTTGCGATAATATTTTCTAATCTTTCTTCAATTTTCCCAAGCTCTATATCATTCATTTTTTCTCGCCAGCAAGCCCCTTTATTTTCAGCAGATGATTTTACATAATGACCATTTTTTGTCAAATTTATCCCCTTTGGATTTGATATATTATTGAACAATAACTGTGCTGAAATAAGTCACATGATGATTTTGCGGACAATAAACTATGGGCAAAAATCAAAAGAAACTCGCAAAGAAAAATTATAAGAGACTTTCAGATGAGACATTAGAGAATCTATCCGGAGGAGCTTATACGTCGGACAGTGCAGAGGTGAGTGGCTCAAGATGTACACAAACAACGAGGAAAAGACCTTGAGGTTTACTTGTAAGCCCCCTTCCTGCATGCGGAATGAAATTCCACTCTGGATTGCTCAGGGCTGTCATCCATTCAAAAAGAGCCCATTGCCCAAATAAATCCGCTGAGATTATTTGATTCAATTATCACATACTGTGTACGCTGCGCTTTGGTATCCGAAAGCCAAGTTATTCACGTGAAAGGAAACAGGTCCTATAATCTGAAAATATTCCGGCTGCTGCGTTTTTTTCATAAGCCTTTTACTATTGTTGCTAAATATAATATCATTGCATTAACAAAGTTCTTACTCTCCTCTTTTTGTTAAAAATAAGCAATAAAAAAATCAATTAAAATTGTGGAAAAATGGTACAATTAGTAGGAGTCAATTCAAACTTGAGTTTTTCACCCCAATATAACACTATGAAATTGCATCACTTTTTTGAACAATCAGTTGATAATTATCCAAGCAATATTGCTTTGATTTGTGATAATGCATTTATTTCCTACCAGGAATTAGAAAATCGTGCGAATCAATTAGCTCATTATCTCTATGAGAATAAAATATCCAGGGGAAGCATTGTGGGTATTCTGCTAGAGCGTTCAATAGAGTGCTATGTTGCTATACTCGCCATTTTAAAAACAGGTGCGGCTTATGTACCTATTGAAGTAGATTATCCTGACGAACGTATTAACTATATTTTTTCTGATCTGCCCTTTGATGCAGTTTTAACTTCCTCTATGCAATTGGCCCAAAAAAATCTGACATGGCCAACTTTTTATGCAGTTGATACGCTTGCCAAAGAAATTTCCAACTACTCCACGCATAGGCTAACTACCCAAGGCGATTTAAGCGCCGATGATTTGTGTTATATCATTTACACTTCGGGATCAACAGGAAAGCCCAAAGGAGTAGAAATTACGCAACGCAGCATTTGCCATTATGTTGAAGTTGCGAGCAAGCTTTATGATATAAAGAGTTATGATAAGGTATATCAAGGTTTTTCATTGGCATTCGATGCCTCTTTAGAAGAGTTTTGGATGGCTTTTGCTAATGGTGCTGTCCTTGTTGCATGTACTGCAAAAGAGGTGCGCTCTGGTTTGGGCCTGATTTCTTTTTTGCAACAACACCGGGTTAGTGTTTTTTCAACCGTTCCTACTTTATTGTCTTCCTTAGAAGGACAATTACCTGATCTGCGTCTTTTAATCTTAGGAGGAGAGACTTGTCCACCTAGTTTGGTTAAGCGCTGGAGTAGAGTAGGTCTGCGCATTATCAATACTTATGGTCCTACGGAAGCAACAATTATCGCGACTTATGCAGAATGTCATCCTGATCAAGGCATTACTATTGGTAAACCTTTACCTGGTTATGAAGTACTCGTTGTGGATGAACACTTGCAGGAAGTAGCAGACGGTGAGGAAGGCGAGCTTTGTATTGCTGGAGTTGCCTTGGCTCGTGGTTATGTCAATCGGCCTGAGACTACAGCAGAAAAATTCGTTTTAAATCCTGTAAATAAAAATCAACGTTTATATCGAACAGGTGATTTAGTTTCAAGAGATTCTAATGGTAACTTGCATTTTGCAGGACGTGTGGATGATCAAGTTAAATTGCGTGGGTTTCGCATTGAACTCAATGAAATTGAAACCGTTATTATGCAATATGGCGGAATTAAACAGGCAGTGGTTTCCTTGCAAATACTGGAGCAACCTATTTTAGTTGCTTATTTGATTCTTGACGCACATAAGACGTTCGATGTAAATGAATTTAAAGCTTTTTTAAGGTCACGCTTACCGGATTATATGCTCCCGTCGTTAATCGAAATTTTGGAAACTTTTCCAGTTTTAGCGAGTGGCAAGGTAAATCGTAAAGAACTTCCTAAGCCAATACAACAAAAAGAAGAAAATCTTTATAAGGCACCTGAATCTGAATTGGCTAAGGAAATGGCAGGTGTTTGGGAAAAAGTTTTTGATTGTAAGAAGATTTCTGTAAATGCAGACTTTTTCTATGATTTAGGCGGACACTCATTACATGCGGCAAAAGTGATTTCTAATTTGCGCAAAATATCTGCCTTAAAAAATATCTCAATTTTGGATTTATATAAAAATCCAACCATTGCTCAGCTGGAGCAGAAGTTTCGTGAACCTCATCTCAATGCACATGTTGATGAAAATCAGCCAGTTCCCAAAAAGTATAGGGTGCCACAATGGAAATACTATGTATGTGGTATCGGTCAGTTTTTTGGTTGTTTATTGCAATATGCAGTAGGCACTTTACAACTGCTCGCAGTTGTTTTGTGTTACAGCTGGGTTAGTTCTGAATATTCAATTATTTCCAGGGAATCCCAGCTTGCATTTTTAGCATTATTTTTATCTATGCCAATCATTTCGTTATTCATTACGATTGGTTTGAAATGGCTCTTACTGGGTCGAGTGAAACCTGGAAAATATCCGCTTTGGGGGTGGTTTTATTATCGCTGGTGGTTAGTACAAAGACTGCAAAAGAATTTGTTTTTAGCTAAATTTTTAGTTGGCTCGCCATTGGCCGCTATTTATTATCGCTTATTAGGTGCCAAAATAGGTAAAAACTGTTATTTGGGTTCCATGCAGATTTCTGCCCATGATTTATTAACTATAGGAGATAATACTTCTATTGGTGCTGATTGCAGGCTTAATGGTTATATCGTTGAAGATGGATGGTTAAAAATAGGAGCCATCAGTATCGGTAATAATTGTTATGTAGGTTCCCGTGCAGTAGTTGGATTAAATACTCAGATTGAAGACAATGCGGTGCTGGATGAAATGTCCATGCTGCCTGATCACAGTTTAATTTCTCAAGGAACCTATTTTTCAGGTTCTCCCGCAGTCCCTGGTATTATTCCTGTTGACCATATTACCCGGAAAAAAGTTATCGTTGAAGAATCGAGTATGCTGGAAAATACTCTTTTTGGTATTTTGCATTACTTAGGCATCGTTTTTGTCATGGGGATATATTACTTATGTTTAATTCCCTCAATCTCTTTGATTAGCTATTACTATGATCAAAGCCATTATTTTACGACGATGTTTTTTGCCATACCTTTAGGGGCAATTCTCTTTTTAGGCTTATATTATTCATGCATTGTGCTCTGTAAAAAGATTATTATGGATAAGGTCAAACCAGGAAATTATCCCTTGAAGAGTTTGTATTATTTCCGTCATTGGATCATGGTGAAATTACTGGACGGGGATGAAATCTCCGTAATGGCAGATACCTTGTATATGCCAGCTTTTTTACGTTTATTGGGGGCAAAACTGGGTAAAGGGGTAGAAATGGGAGAAACACCTCATATTATTCCTGACCTGGTGACTATTGAAGAAGGTGGTTTTACTGCCAGTTCAGTCGCTTTAGCCTGGCCTCATGTATACAATGGGTTCATTTCTTTTGCTCCGGTGGCAATCGGACGTAGAGCTTTTGTAGGGAATGTGAGTTTGTTGTCTGCAGGTAAATCCATGGGTGAGGGTACTTTATTAGGATGTTTATCGGTAACTCCGCCAAGTGATAAAGCAATGGAATCTTATTCTGCGTGGTTAGGTTCTCCGGCCGTCTTCCTACCAAAACGAGAGTTATTTGTTGGTTTTTCTGATAAAGATACATTTTATCCATCTAAAAAGCTCTATTGCATGCGTTTATTCATTGAGTTTATGCGAATTATTTTACCATCAACATTTTCATTGATTGGGTTATTCAATATGCTTTATGTATTGGATTATATGTTGAGCAAATATTCGTGGTTTATTACAGCGCTGGTTCTTCCGCCAACAGAAATGTTTATTACCGTCTGTCTTGTTGGAATATTGGTTGCTCTGAAATGGGGAATTTTAGGTAAATTAAAACCTTTGACTAAACCTATTTGGGACTCGTTTATTTGGAAAAATGATGTGATTGAATATTCATATAATTATTATACGAATCCCCATTGGACCAACAAAGTTTTAGGAACTCCTTTTGCGCTTTGGGTACATCGTTGCCTGGGAACCAAAGCAGGGAAGAGGGTTTTTACAGATAGTGCGGAGTTTTCTGAGTTTGATTTAATTACCATTGGTGATGATGTCTGCATTAATGCTGAGACAATAATCCAAACTCATCTCTATGAAGATAGAATATTTAAAGTATCTCATGTCACTATTGGTTCTGGCTGTAATGTTGGTGTAGGTTCAATTGTTCTTTACAACACGCTAATGGAGAACAATTCTTCTTTAGGTAGTCTTTCTTTACTCATGAAAGGGGAATGTTTACCGGAAAATACCCATTGGGCTGGTATTCCTGCACAATCTACTGCTCTTGGCATGCCACATCAGCACATTGTTTCACAGCCTGCTACAACGAAAGAGGTTCCAGACGAAGCAATTCCCGAATTATTGTAGATACTGGATGCCTGCAACTGCCTCTTGATCAAATCTCAGCCCACACCTCGCTGCTTTTCCCTGAGAGAGCCACGCGAAATTTACCCTAATAAATAATTATCAATGAGTCGTATGTCACCAATTCGTATTGCCGCAAAGCGACGATTTTGATGCTCTTCAACATATTCTACAGTCATGCCTTTTGCAGTTAATTCCTTGATGATTTGCGCGCATGTTAACTTTTTTTGCTGGAATAGTGCTGCAAATTCTTCAGCTAAAGTTTTTTGCTCTTTATTGAGTCGGTTATTGCGCGAACTGTAAGCCAAACCACTTGCTTCACGAATTGTGGGACACACTTTGATTTCAATATCCATAAAAAATGCTTTAGCCATTCCCTGAATTAATAAGTATTGTTGATAATCTTTTTCACCGAAATAAGCGCGATGAGGCTTAACTAAATTCAATAGTTTCATGACAACAGTTAATACACCGTTAAAATGTCCAGGCCGATAAGCCCCTTCCATGAGTTGACAAAGCTGGCGCTCATGCACCTGATAATTGTATCCATCAGCATAGATTGATTTTTCATCGGGAAGAATACAAAAATCAACACCGGAATCTTCCATAATTTTGAGATCTGCTTCTAATGTTCTAGGGTAATGTTTAAAGTCTTCAGCCTGATTAAATTGCGTAGGATTTATGAATAAGCTGGAAGCAGTATGGTCATTTTCTTTTTGGCTGGCTAAAAACAAAGACGCATGCCCGGCATGTAAATTACCCATTGTTGGTGCAAAGCCCAGAGTTAATTCATTAGATAAAGAGTTACGAAAGCGTAACCATTCGTCAAGATTGTGAAAAACGTGCATGAGTTACTCCTAAGCGAACAGAATAACTCTCATTACCTTATTCTGAGAATTATTCTGCTCTCCGATTAAAATGAATGTTCAGTTGTTGGAAAACTAACTTGTTGAACCTGTTGAACATAGGTATTTAATGCATTCAACAGAATTTCTTTGCCTTGAATGTATCTTTTAACAAATTTAGGATTAAAATCAGTTTGTAAGCCCAACAGGTCATGCCAAACAAGCACTTGTCCATCGGTATGAGAACCCGCGCCAATACCAATTGTAGGTATATTCAATGACTTAGTTATTGTTAAGGCCAACTGTTGAGGTATGCATTCGAGCACCAGAGCAAAACAGCCTGCTGCTTCTAGTTGATAAGCTTGCCGGATAAGTTTTTCTGCCTGTTCCTCGTTTTTTCCCTGTACTTTATAGCCGCCTAATTGATGAATGGATTGAGGGGTTAAACCGATATGACCTATAACGGGAACACCCGCATTGACTAGATAAGAAATAGTCTGGCATGTATCTGCATCAGCCCCTTCAATTTTCACCGCATGGGCTCCTGCTTGAAGTAGGCGTTTTACATTTTCTACAGATTGAGTCAGTGAGTTTTTATGACTTAAAAAGGGAAGGTCGCTGATTAAAAATTGCTGTTTTAAGCCACGCGCTACTGCTTGGGTATGAAGGATCATCATCTCCATAGTAGCCATAATGGTAGTATCATGGCCATGTACTGCCATGGCTACAGAATCTCCGACCAAAACACAATCAATATTTGATTCAGCTACAATGCAAGCAGATGGATAATCATAGCAGGTAATCATGGAAATTTTTTGTTGTTCTTCTTTTTTACGTTTGAAATCATGAATTTTCATGCTGCGTTACTCCTTAATGAAGAGAAGTAAGCATGATGATAAAAAGTGAGACACACTACAGGTACCTGTCGCATGGATCAAGTCCTCCAAAAAAATTAACAATGAAAGTCGCTGCCAACTCGGGTCAGCGCATGATGTACAGCTATTAGCTAGCGCACAATGACTATCATATTGTAAATTTAGGTAGTTGAGAAGTAGTCGATAAGTGACTCGTAGGGGGCAATCTC
Source organism: Legionella bozemanae (assembly GCF_001648595.1). Lineage (GTDB taxonomy): Bacteria > Pseudomonadota > Gammaproteobacteria > Legionellales > Legionellaceae > Legionella > Legionella bozemanae. Next base: position 77,042 of record NZ_LBAW01000002.1, read on the forward strand.
AACTATCATATTATTATGGTTTATAGTATGCTCAACCGCTGGCAAAAAGGTACAGTTAGGAAGGCATCTGTTGAGCCATTTTTGTTTTTGAAAATCTTTTCAGAAATCTTACAGAAAATCGAGACTTAATCCAGACCTTCCAATACTCTTAATTTTTATTTATGGCAAGTGCTATCCAGATAAAGCCAAAGTGTAGGCGTCAATAAAATCTTCATAGTTAAAAGTGAGGAATTAATATGGAACTATTGAATAGGAAATTCTTTGCTAATTCTGACTCAACAGAAATAAAAGGCTTAACCGGCCTTCGTGGATATGCTGCACTTTGGGTTTTTTTCTTACATCTAACCGGGGGAGGGCAAGGCGATACTTTTGCAATGAAACTTGCCAGTTATGGCGCCTCAGGCGTTACAATATTTTTTGTGCTTTCTGGTTTTATCCTTTCCTATGTATATTCTTCCAAGTTTGCAAAAAAAACAATCGGATACCGTAGTTTTATGTTTGCCCGCTTCGCGCGCGTATATCCACTACATTTAGTGACATTGATACTTTATAGTGTTTTTGTCTGGGTGGGAATTGATGCTCAGCCAAGTAATACATGGAAAACATTTATATTAAACCTTACACTACTCCACGCCTGGGGATTCACCGAATTTCTTTCGTGGAATCAACCTTCATGGTCAGTAAGTACCGAGTTTTTCAGCTATCTGCTTTTTCCGCTATTCATCCGCAGACTTGCTAAAGCTCCTTTGTGGTTATTGTTAATCATTATGGCAATTATCTACTCTCAGATAAGGTATTCTTTTTATGATGCTCTTATAAATTGGGGAATAGCACATCAATTTCTAAATCCAGGCCGTCAATTTACATTTTCTCATGGAATTTCTCTAGTACTATTTTTCTGGGCATTCCTCTGGGGATGTATCGTGTATTTTCTGGTAGAAAAGCTCAAAAAATGGGTGAATAATAGCGTCGTTTATGATATTTTGACTCTAGTTGGCGTATCTCTTATTCTGAGTTTTTACTGTGCTACATTATGGGAAACAGTAGTTCCTGCCACATTGATTATCATGGGCCTTTCCAATAACTCAGGACTGTCCAAACTGCTTTTTGGGAATAAATTAGCATTTTTCATGGGCAAAATTTCTTATGCTCTTTATTTATCTGCACTTATGGTGCAAGTAATTTTACATCCCTTTCACTTACCCCTTGTCCTTGATTTAGCTGCTGCTATTGTCGTCGCTACGCTGCTTCATTATTTCATTGAGCAACCTGCTCGCGAGCTATTAAGGAAGAAAATGAATTATTCGTTGAATAATGAGAAAAGCACTACCAGTGCCCTTGCACTGCAAAACTAGATTGGATAATCATCACTTATAAGCTGGGGGCTTCAAGCCTCTAGCCCATTTTATGCATTTTGTTCATCTATAATTCTGAGTTATCATTCAAGCTTTGTGTTGCCCACTGCTGTGGCAAGCTCAGAGTAGTCGTGTGCAAATGTATTTTATGACAACAGGTTTTTTATGCAAATTACTGAAAAATTAGCTATCCCTGGGGAACATGCTTTGTTTTTGCAAGGAGTAATTGGGAAACTGGAAGCAGTTCTAACTGTTCCAGAACAAAATCATTCTGCTTTTATCGCCTTTTTGGGCCACCCGCACTCCTTACAGGGGGGTACAATGAGCAATAAAGTAGTGACTACATTAGCACGTGCCTTTAAAGAATTAGGTATTCCTTCGTTACGCTTTAATTTTCGTGGTGTAGGCCAATCGGAAGGAGTTTATGACTCAGGGATTGGTGAAAGCGAAGACATGCTGGTTTTAGTTCGTGAATTACAAAAAGAGCAACCTGAGAAAAAACTCATTTTTGCTGGTTTTTCTTTTGGTTCTTACGTGGCTTATCGTGCAGCAGCCCAGTCAGATTCACAATTTCTAATTACGATTGCTCCTCCGGTGCATCATTATGATTATCGTGAGTTTAATCCTGCACCTTATCCCTGGCTTATGATACAAGGCGATGAAGATGAAGTAGTTCCTTCGGCTTTAGTTTTTGATTTTGCTTTCCAGAGCATACCTGAAATACCGGTAATTCGTTTTGCCAATACAGGTCACTTCTTTCATGGAAAATTAATCGAGCTGAAAACAATACTAATAGAATATATCCATTCTCAGGTTTTTTCATAATGAATTTGATGACTCAATATGAAGCTGCAATTCATCGCGGTGAAATTGATAATGATCCGTTACAACGGGACATATTGATGCGCTTGCAACATCTTGCCGATAGCGTCAAAAAATCGAATTCATCCTGGCTTTATCCATTCATTAAATCTCGGGTCAAAGGCGTATATCTTTACGGTCCTGTTGGCGTAGGAAAAACATATTTAATTGATTTATTTTATGATTGTCTTGAAGAAAAAAAGAAGGCACGTTTTCATTTCCATCATTTCATGCAACAAGTTGACACTCGGTTAAGACGATTGCAAGGACAAAAAAATCCGCTTCATAAAATTGCTAAAGAATTAGCAAAAACGATACGAGTACTTTGTTTTGATGAGTTTATGGTGCATGATGTTGCTTATGCCATGATTTTAGCTGAATTATTGCAAGCGTTGACTGCGCATGGCGTTATTTTGGTAATTTCTTCAAATATACCCCCAGATGATTTGTATCGAGATGGCGTTCATCGAAAACGATTTTTACCTGCTATTGCGGCAATTAAAACTCATTGTGACGTGCTGCATTTAAATGAGCAAAGGGATTATCGTGTTGGGCGAACCCCTTTATTAGATGCTTATTTATTTCCTTTGAATGAGCATACTGATCAAACTATGAAAAAACAATTCACACTTTTAGCAGATGAATTTAAGGAAAATGGAGTTATTATGATACAAAATCGTGAAATTCCTTATCTTAAGCGCGCTGAAAAGGTAATTTGGTTTTCCTTTGATATTCTGTGTAATTTACCGCGTAGCCAACTGGATTATTTAGAGCTTGCAGATAAGTTTGATACTATTTTTCTAAGTAACATCCCTGTATTAACAGTCAATCATACATTACAAGCCATTATGTTCATTCATTTTATTGATGTGATGTACGATTGTGGAATTAATATTATCATTTCCGCAGAGGTAGCGGTTGATGAGTTGTATACCGAGGGTGAAATGAAAGAAACCTTTAAGCGTACCTTAAGTCGCTTATTGGAAATGCAATCAGTGGATTATTTAGCACGCCATCCCAAAAGAGAGCTTCAGGCATTCATTGCAGATAATTCTTAGTCGACGTGAGATGAAGTATTTGGATTTTGGCTTTATTTTTACCCAGACTACGAATGAATCAGATTAGGGCCTGTTTACATTTCTACTATCTTGGCCAAACTGCCCTAATTTTCTGCGCTCCGATGCGCATATACTTCATGTATGCTGCGCTTTGGTACTCAAAAATCCGGCCATTTTGACTCAAGCTAGCGAAATGTAAACAGCCCTAAAGTAAATGTATATTTTTTTTCTCATTTGAGAATGATTCTCGATTTCATTTATGCTAAAATTAGATTATTTCACGCGTTGCTGTTAGGACATGATAAAAATTACAGAGTTAGTACAAGGTGATCGAGTACGGTTAACCAGTTTTGGCGCAACCGATATGCAGTACAGGCGTAGACTTTTATCTTTAGGTGTAACTTGTGGTACAGAACTCTTAGTCGTTCGAATTGCTCCTTTAGGATGTCCTATACAAATCGAAGTCAGAGGAACTGCTTTAACGTTGCGCAAGGAAGAGGCGAGCCAATTGATTTTGGAGCGTGTATGACTCATGTGTTGTTAGTCGGTAACCCAAATTGTGGTAAAACTACATTATTTAATGCATTAACTGGTGAGAATCAGCGCATAGGCAACTGGCCAGGTGTTACGGTTGAAAAAAAAACGGGAGCGTTTCTTGTAGGCCAGCACCGATTTGAAGTGACTGATTTGCCAGGAGTTTATTCTCTAGTAGCTAATGCGGATGGTATCAGTCAGGATGAACAAATCGCTGCCCAGTCTATTGCTACTATGCAGGCAGATTGCATCATTAATGTGATCGATGCCTGCCATCTCGAACGGCATTTGTATTTGACCACTCAAATCCTGGAGTTAGGCAAACCGGTATTACTCGCACTCAATATGATGGACATTGCCCAGCAACGGGGTATATCCATAGATCCAAATGCTTTGTCACAACAATTAGGTTGCCCTGTTATTCCGATCCAGGCACATAAAAAGATAGGTATTCCCCAGCTGGTGCAAGAACTGACGCGGATGCCACAGACGATTATTCCTTGGGCATTGCCTGTATCTAAATCCGTACAACAGACATTAATAACCTTGGAAAATACATTAATTCATGAAGGTTATAGCCAATCGCTTGCTTATTATTATGCACGCAGACTTGCTGAGGGAGATGGATTGTTATTCGGCAAGGAGGTTGCTAAGGGTTTGATTTTATTGAACGAAGAGGAATCCAGTCTTGATATCGTGTTGGCTGATGCTCGATATCAGGAAATACATAACCTGGTTATGGTTGTACAGAAAAAACACAGTGATGCTAGTGAACATTTTACTGCAAAACTCGATAAGATTATGTTGCATCGTTTTTTTGCCCTCCCTATATTTTTTGCCATGATGTATTTAATGTTTTTATTTGCAATTAATGTAGGTGGTGCGTTTCAAGATTTTTTTGACATCAGTACTGATACTCTATTCGTACAAGGCACTGCCTGGTTATTACAACAAATTCATGCTCCCAATTGGTTGATTGCTTTATTAGCAAATGGTGTGGGTAAAGGAATTAATACCACGTTAACGTTTATCCCTGTCATTGCTGCGATGTTCTTTTTCCTGTCTTTGCTGGAAACATCTGGATATATGGCAAGAGCAGCTTTTGTTGTTGATAAAGCAATGCGGGTAATGGGTTTACCTGGCAAGTCTTTTGTGCCGATGATTGTTGGTTTTGGCTGCAACGTTCCTGCGATTATGGCAGCGCGCACCTTAGATTCAGAACGTGATCGGTTATTAACAGTAATGATGAGTCCTTTTATGTCATGTAGTGCACGTCTAGCCATTTACGCTGTATTTGTCGCTGCATTTTTTCCTTCCGGTGGACAAAACGTCGTGTTTTCTTTATATCTTATCGGAATTTTGATGGCTGTATTAACAGGATTTATCTTGCGTAAATCCATGTTAAAAGGGAATGCCTCTCCATTAATTTTGGAGCTTCCTGCTTATCATAAACCGGCACTCAAGCGATTATTTAAAGAAACTTTTATGCGACTGCGTTTTTTTATAGTACGGGCAGGTAAATTAATTGTGCCAATTTGTGTTATTTTAGGCGGTTTAAATGCCATTACTTTGAATGGTGGAATTAATTCAGGTGAAGCCAGTACTCAATCATTATTGTCTTTAATGGGACAATGGATTACTCCTCTATTTGCGCCTATGGGAATTCATCAAGATAACTGGCCTGCGACAGTAGGTTTGTTAACAGGTATGTTAGCCAAAGAGGTAGTGGTTGGTACGCTAAATTCACTCTATGCACAGATAGGTCATGTGGGTGAAATTGCCACTGCGCATTTTGATTTTGTAGCAGGTATGAAGGCGGCCCTTTGGTCTATTCCGCAGAATTTAGCGCAACTCGGTTCTGCTTTGTTAAATCCTGTATTAGCTAGTGCAGCAGATAATCCAGTCTCTCAGTCAGTATATGGAATTATGGCACAGCGGTTTGATGGAAAAATAGGGGCGTATGCGTATCTGTTATTTGTTCTACTTTATATTCCCTGTGTCTCTACCATGGCGGTAATTCGTCAAGAGGCAAATAGAAGATATATGTGGATTTCTGTAGTTTGGTCTTTTGTTGTTGCCTATATCGCAGCCGTTTCATTTTATCAAGTGGCTAAATGGATGCAGAATTCGGAACAAAATGTTCTCGGAATTATCATATTTTTCTTCATTTTATTTTTTGCTATAGGGTTGCGTCAATACATCAAACGCAGCACAAGGAGAAATCATGTTGTTGCAAATACGTAATTACATTTGTCGTGAAGGTATAGTAAGCACGCAACAATTGACTCGAGAGTTTCGCTTGGATCTCCCAGCATTACAACCTATGCTTGATTTATGGATAGGTAAGGGCGTAATACGTAAGTGTCAGGAAAAGGCAAATTGTCAAAGCACATGTTTTAAGTGCCGCTCTAACTCCCCTGAATATTATCAATATCTTTTGTAATTTATTGCACTCTCGAGTTACATTTTTTTACGGGTTTTTTACTTAAGTTATTTTAACTTTCGTGCTCATTCACCAAATTTGGGCTAATATAATAATCATATAGTTTTGATAAATGCGGTATACAAATGGCTGATGAATCAGATATTCCTATTACTGAAGAAAACACAGATTTTCCTGATGCTGAAGAAAACTTCGAACTTTTAGATAACGAGAGCAGCATCGATTTTCGTAAATTGCAAATGGAAGAGGATTTAAATGATCCTGTAACTTTAGTAGAACGGGTTTATCAAATTTGGTGGCATTGGGCCGATTTTGAGCTTTATATTGTAGCTCCGACTATAGATATTATTTCCCCTGCCATAATTCTCAAACCTGAACTTATTCCCGGAACAAATGAGTTTGAATTTGTATATCCTATTCTTGATGCAGGATCAAAATTGTCTACTTCTAAAAGTGAAGAGATGCTCTCTGCTGGCATGTCCATGTATAAGCTCTATATGACCATAGAAAAAATGATTTATATACTCGTTGAGCGTTTAAAAGAAGGAGGCATTGATAAAGAAACGGAAGTACAAGTAGCGTTCGGCGGACATTTGCTTCCTCAAAGAAAAGCTTTTGAATCAATTATCAATTTGCCTTATAACGTTGTAGTAACTAACTTTGATCCAGGGGCATGGGGTGAGCGTTATTTACAGATTGTTAAACAAAATGCGGATAAGTATGGGTATCCTGCTGAATCCCCACGTGATACATTTAGACAGCTGCATAAAGGTTCTAGCTCAGGTCCTAAAAGGTAGGAATTTTTTATCTCGAATTTCCTGAGCTGAAGTTTTCCAATTTTCAAATGGTATTAAAGTGCTGCCTTAATTGAAGGAGTTTCTTCTTTTTTACGGCAATGCTCATCAATGTAATCAATGCAAACCTTTAATTTCTTATCAACTCCTCTCATTGCCTTTAATTGATTCACCGCCTCACTTGCTGTTTTATTCCTCACATCTTCTTCTGTTTCTTTGTCTGCTCGTTTTACTGTAGCAAGAATTGTTTTTACCTGCTTTAACTGGGTATTAAATAAATGACTCATAGTGGTATGATGATCACAGTAGTCTGTAAGTAGTGTTTTTGTCAGGGCTAAAGGATCGTGTTCCAAGTGATGCTGATGCATTATTTCGTAGGAGAGATAACTGGCAATTTCATGATTCCCGGCGTACTGTGCAATTTGTAACGCATTTTTAATGAAAGAGAGAGAAGGTTTATTCTGCTCATCTAAATTGCAAAGCAGCTGGACAACCTCAATGCGTCCTGTTCTGGCCGCAACGAGCAGTAAATTCCCAGCAGTTCTTTTGTCAGGTTCCATAAAGCTGCAAAGTGCCTTAAAAACGTTCCCTTGAGCATTTTCCCCTACTGTTGCTGTTAATGTATAAGTTAATGCCCAATTCATTGCCTTCTGAGAGGGTTTACCCCATTGGTCTTGAATGAAATAATTCAAAACCTGTTCCCATTCTCCATATTGGGCTGACAGGATGAAGTGTTTATCGGTTCGTTTCTGTAGGATATTTAATGCTTTATCCACCAGCTCTTTATCGGGTACATTTGCCGGCGGTTTTATGCTTATAATGGTTTTAATTGCCTCACATACCTTAGAAGAGGACCCTATATCACCATGACGTTCATATCGTATCATTCTTAATAGTGCAAGTTCTAAACTTGCATTGATTGCTCTTTTAGTGGGATGGAGTGCTGGAGCAGCTAAACGTGCAAGAGCGATAACCGAGTTCCAATTCTTGGTTTGAAGTGCTATTACTGTTGCAAGCTCGAACACTCTGTCCACCGCGATTTGATTTGGTTGCCGTGTTAGGCTAGTTAAGCCTAAAAGAGCGAGCACAAAATCCCAATTATTTGTTTTAGTTGCTGCTAATCCTGCATTTACCAATATTCTGTCTATAGCTTCCTGACTTGGTTTACGTGCTGGGGCAGTTAAGTTTGTGAGTGCGATAAAAAATTCCCAATTATCAGTTTTAGCTGCGCTCATTGCTGCTTGCTCTAACGCGCGCTCCACAATTTTTTGACTTGGTTGATGATCCTTTAATTTTAAGCTGCATAACATGATGACAATCTTCCATCGTTTTTCAGCCGCTTCTTCTGGAACTTGAGATGCTGCAACTATTGCTGTTTCTATTGCTTTGTCAATTGCTTCAGGTCGAATTTTGCTCACAGATAGGCTGTTTACAGTTCGAAAAAGACCTCTGGATGCTAGGTCGACCAGTCTTACTTCTTGTGAATTAAATTCAATTTCTGTCATGGAAGATTAACCTATAAAAATCAAAGCGCGTTAATTATACAATAAGTTAAATAAAAAACATCTGTTCTTGTTCATTGATCATTGTATCCAGGTCAGTTAGCAATTCATATTGTCATGTGCTGCAAGTTATTTTTCCATGAATCGAAGCACTGACCTAACCAAAATAATTTAAACTATAATTAAATGTAAGAATTTCCCCTAGAGTAAATTTATGCGTGATTTAGTTAAATATGAAGCGATACGCGATTTTGTAAGTACTTTAAAATAATTGACCTCATCATTAAATTAATGCCCAATGAAATACAACAAAGAACTCGGGACTTATTTAACTCCGGACTTGTTTTTGAACCAAGTGATATACAAAATGCCCTTAAATTACTTTTATATTTAAAAGAAGTAAAAAAATTGATATTCTCGATGATAAATGGCTGGATATAGCAATAAAATTTCCCCTTTATCAGGATAAAATAAAAAAATTAACTGACATAGAGCATCATATTTTAGTTAGCGATCCGATAGTATCTTGGTTACTTAGTAGTGAGGTTTTTCAACTTTTAACCTCCAGTTCTTCAAAAACCACGTTGCATAAAGCAGCTGAAAGAGCCCAAGAAACAGATTTAGTTTCTCGCGTTGGCACTAATAGGTCAAAACAAATTATTGGCAAAACAGTGGCAGTAGCACCAGAAGTTTATCATTGTAATGTTGCATTGATTAAAATAACAAATTCAGAAGGACGAAATGAGACCTTCATGGTGCATTTAAATCCTAAACGAATTACATGTCCAGGAGAATACCAACACGAGAATGGCTATGTACTTTGGCTCGATCAGTATAGTGGAAACCCCGAACCATCTGATAAAGCTTATTATGAGGCAATAAAGTCATTAAAGCCGGGGGATAAAGTAGATATTAAAATGTTTAGAGGCTCTATTTCTTTTGATGATTCAACTGAAATAGAGCGATTAAAAAATAAATTAACTCAAATGAACGTCCAACATGATATAAATATTATTCAAGTTCCTTCGAGTACAACAAGTTATAACCTTGCTTATAGTCCGGCTGAAGATAAAGTTCTAATTTGGCGAGGTCATCAGAGAATAAAGGATAAGTTTTTGGAAATTAGTCATATTTTCTCTAAAAATCCGTTACTCCAAGAAAAAGGAATAACTTCTTTTAAAAATCGTTTCATTGATTATTATCAATCGCTACATGCAGCAGGTTTTACTCAGGAAGCAGCAGCTAAAAAAGCAATTGAAAAATATATTTCTGTTAGAGAGTCTTGGCTAGAGAATAAATTACCTTTTCGAGGAGGATTAAAACTCTTTTTTAACAAAGGGCAGACACAAATAAATTTAGGTATTGCCCGAAAGTTGATACAAGATGTTTCAAACATAGAAAGTTTAGATACTGATAAATTGAGCAACAGACATCTTAAAGAGTTAATTACGGTCATTAACAATGATAAGAAGGATTATTTAGAATTGAAAGAGACGCTTTCTTCAGAGTACAAAGATAAGGAGCACTCACTTAACCTAGAAATTATATAAATAGTCTCGATGCATCTCAATACATATCTCTTGATTTTTGTATGCATTCTATTCGTAGTGCTGAGACTAAAGTCACAGTGAAAATAAGTATGACATTCAGGAAAATTTATTCTTAGGCGTTATGCGAAACTTTATTACAAACCAAAAAAATCTCAGGTTGTCCATGCGTAAGTTCTATTACAGTGAATCAAAGTTTACTTTTGCTTGCATTCCATAGCGTCTTAACCTTGCGCGATAAAAACAGAGTGCTATACTTCGCATTTGTGCTTTATTTAATTAACTTTTTCTAATTAAGGAAGAAACTCACAGTGAACAAAAAAAGACCCGTTAATCTGGATCTGGGTAGTTTAAAATTTCCCCCTATGGCTATAGCATCTATCTTACATAGGATTTCAGGGGTGGTTTTATTTTTACTGTTACCCATAATGTTGTATATTTTTGGCCAATCAATGCAATCGGAAGAAGCCTTTATACAGGTAAAAGACTTATTGTCCCATCCTGTTTATAAAGTGGTGGTATGGGCATTTGGGGCTGCGATGATCTATCATTTGCTTGCAGGGATTAGGCATCTTGTGATGGATATGGGGTTTGGTGAGCATCTTGATGCTGGTCGGCGTTCTGCTGTTATAGTCATTATTCTTGCCATTATTTTGTCAATTTTTCTAGGATTCTGGATATGGTAAATAATGTCACCAGCTTAACAGGTAATGGGTTAAAGGATTGGTTGATTCAGCGAGTTACAGCGGTTTATTTTGCTGTTTATTCTTTTTTCATAATTGGTTTTTTATTATCACATCCTGAGTTGGGCTTCGCACAATGGCATGCTCTTTTTTCTAATACCATAGTTCGGATTGCATCACTTATTGCCTTGTTTGCGCTTTCATTGCATGCATGGATAGGTATTTGGACTGTGACTACAGATTATATGAAATGTACTGCTTTGCGTTTATCAGTACAAATGTTAGTCGTTTTATGGCTCCTTAGTCAATTTATTTGGGGCTTAATGATCCTTTGGGGGCAGTAGCATGGCAATTGCACGTAACAAATTTGATGCAGTAATAATTGGAGCAGGTGGAGCCGGAATGCGTGCTGCGCTGCAGATGGCAAATTCTGGATTAAAAGTCGCACTCTTATCCAAAGTATTTCCAACTCGCTCACATACAGTATCTGCCCAAGGTGGTATTACTTGTGCGTTAGGAAATGCCCATGAAGATGATTGGCGCTGGCATATGTATGATACGGTGAAGGGCGCTGATTATATTGGTGATCAGGATTCAATTGAGTACCTCTGTAAAACGGGTCCAGAAGCTGTATATGAACTAGAGCATATGGGCTTGCCTTTTTCACGCATGGATAATGGTAAAATCTATCAACGTCAGTTTGGTGGCCAATCCAAAAATTTTGGGGGAGAACAGGCAGCACGCACTTGTGCCGCGGCAGATAGAACAGGACATGCTTTATTGCATACGCTGTATCAACAAAATTTAAAAGCCAAAACACATGTATTTAGTGAATGGTATGCTCTTGATCTTGTTAAAAATGCTCATGGCCACATATCGGGTGTTACTGCAATGTGCATTGAGACTGGCGAGATAGTATTTTTTCAGTCAAGAGTTTGTATCTTGGCTACTGGTGGCGCCGGTCGTATTTACCAATCTACAACCAACGCATTTATTAATACGGGCGATGGTTTTGGTATGGCACTAAGGGCAGGCATTCCTTTGCAAGATATGGAAATGTGGCAATTTCATCCTACGGGTATTGCTGGAGCTGGTGTGTTGGTCACCGAAGGATGTCGTGGTGAAGGTGGTTACTTGATTAATAAAGACGGTGAACGTTTTATGGAGCGTTATGCACCGCGAGTTAAAGATTTAGCTTCTCGAGATGTGGTTGCCCGTTCTATGGCTCTTGAAATACGCGCAGGTAAGGGTTTTGATCCTAAAGGGGTCGATCACGTTAAATTAAAACTGGATCACCTGGGGGCCGATCTTATTATGTCGCGTTTGCCAGGAATTCGTGAATTATCTATGAAATTCGCAGGAGTTGATCCAATTGTGGAGCCGATTCCTGTAGTTCCTACCTGCCACTACAGCATGGGGGGAATACCAACGAACATGTATGGCCAAGTACTTACCAAAACCAATGGTAATGAACATATCGTAGAAGGATTGTATGCAGTAGGAGAGTGTGCTTGTGTTTCTGTCCATGGTGCAAACCGCTTAGGCGGCAATTCGTTACTGGACTTAGTTGTTTTTGGTCGTGCTGCAGGATTGCATGTTGAAGAACTATGGCAATCAAATCAATTACCTGAGATGGCGTACATCAGTGATGAAGACATTGCTCCATCGTTACAGCGGTATAACCGCTGGAATGATTCAACAGAGGGTGAAAGTCCTGCTGTAATTCATGATGAAATGCAACGTGTCATGCAAGAAGACTTTGGTGTATTCCGTACTGGAGAAGTAATGGCTTCCGGTTTAAAGCGTCTTCAGGCTTTGCGCGAGCGTTTGGCTCATGCCAAATTGGAAGATAAAAGCAAGATATTTAATACAGAGCGGGTAAGTGCCTTAGAGCTGGATAATTTAATGGCCACTGCATATGCTACAGCGCAGTCTGCGATTGTCCGCACGGAAAGCCGTGGTGCCCATAGTCGTGAAGATTATCCAAAACGTGATGATGAAAACTGGATTAAACATACGCTATATTTTGAGGAAGGTGAGAAGATTGATTTTCGACCGGTTAATACATCACCTAAACATGTCGAGCCTTTGGCGCCGAAAGAACGCGTTTACTAAAGAGGATAGATTACATGGCAGATAGTAGAAAATTGACCCTATCAATATATCGCTATAATCCTGAGGTGGATGCTAAGCCTTATATGAAAGATTATGAATTGGAGATTCCTGCTAAAAGTGATCCCATGTTGCTCACATTACTTGAGCGTTTGAAAGCAGAGCAGGATCCGTCCATAACCTATAGGCGTTCCTGTCGCGAAGGGGTGTGTGGGTCGGATGGCATGAATATTAATGGGACTAATGGTTTAGCCTGTATTACTCATATATCTCAATTGAAGACAGATAAAATAGTTATCCGCCCTTTACCTGGATTTCCAGTAATCCGTGATTTAGCTGTTGATATGACCCAATTTTATCAACAATATGAGCGTATAGAGCCTTATTTACAAAATGATGAGGTAGCGCCTGCTCAAGAACGGTTGCAATCTCCCGAAGAGCGCTCATTACTTGATGGATTGTATGAGTGTATTTTATGTGCATGTTGTACCAGTGCATGCCCCTCATACTGGTGGAACCCAGAAAAATATGTTGGTCCTGCTGGATTATTACAGGCAAGGCGATTTTTAGCAGACAGTCGTGATACAGCAACTGCACATCGTTTGGATAAATTGCAAGATCCGTTCAGTGTGTTTCGTTGCCGGAGCATTATGAATTGTACCAGTGTCTGCCCGAAAGGACTCAATCCAATGAAGGCGATTGCAGATATTCGCTTACAAATGTTGACACAAGAAACCTAACAATATTCTTGTTATTAAAAGGTATTCTGGTAAAGCCATTAAATAGGAGATGTAATTCTCAGTAAAATGAGAATTATTCTGTCTTGTAGTGAGCTCTAAACCAGTATAAGGATGATCCCCGCTTTTGCGGGGATAGCTGTTTTATCCACGTGGATGAGTGGAATAGCCAATTTTAATGGCGGTAGATATCAATACCCTTTTGGAGAGAGAGAAAATGAGCAGTTCCGATCTGCAAAAAGAATGGGCTTCTTCCTATTTATCTGGCGGAAGTATGGCGTATGTTGATAGTCTTTATGAAGATTATCTTGCTGACCCTAGTTCGGTTTCATCCGATTGGCGAGCAGTATTCAGTGCTTTGCCCAAGGTTAATAGTGCCGAAAAGGAATTCTCACATCGAGAGATCCGTGATTATTTTTTGCAGAATGCAGATAAAAAAGCAGTACCTGTAGTGCAAGCTTCAGATAGCCAACAATTTCGGATTGCAGATTTAATTAATGCATATCGTGCATTGGGGCATCATGCTGCTAAACTCGATCCTCTGGAAATGACAGAACGCCCTCCAGTGCCTGCATTGGAATTGGAGTATCACCATTTATCTGATGTAGATAGAAACCGAAAATTTTTTGCAGGCACCACGTTTAATGGTCCAGAAATGACTCTGGATGAGATATACCAAGCACTACGTGAAACATATTGTGGCAGTATTGGTATTGAGTACATGCATATTTCTAATACTGAAGAAATAGAATGGCTGCAAGAACGAATGGAGTCTGTACGCGGTCGTCTTAACTTAGATAAAGAAAAGAAGCTGCAAATTTTAAAAGACTTAATTGCTGCGGATGGTTTAGAGCGTTATTTAGGCACCCGCTACGTGGGACAAAAACGCTTCTCCCTTGAAGGGGGCGACTCCCTCATTCCTATGATGAAAGAAATTATTGAATGTGCTGGAAGAGATGACGTTAAAGAAGTAGTTATTGGTATGGCACATCGAGGCCGTCTCAATGTATTGGTCAATGTTTTAGGCAAAGAGCCTAACCAGCTTTTCCAGGAATTTGAAGGAAAAATAAAATACGAACGTACTGGTGATGTGAAGTATCATTTAGGTTTTTCTTCAGATATAAAAACACATTCAGGCTCAGTAGTGCATCTGGCTTTAGCTTTTAATCCGTCACACTTGGAAATTATTGGACCAGTAGTAGAAGGCTCTGTTCGCTCTCGGTTAGGTCGTCGTGACGATTTACAGAAAAAGGAGAAAGTTGTCCCTGTCGTTATTCATGGAGATGCTGCGTTTGCCGGCCAAGGCGTCGTGATGGAAACGTTTAATTTTTCTCAGGCCCGCGGTTATTCTACAGGGGGTACAGTTCACATTGTTGTTAACAATCAAATAGGTTTTACCACCAGCAATCCCTTGGATGCACGTTCTACTTTATATTGTACTGACGTTGCCAAAATGGTGCAGGCGCCTGTTATTCATGTGAATGGCGATGATGCAGAAGCAGTCGTATTTGCGACTAAGCTTGCATTTGATTTCAGAATGAAATTCAAACGAGATGTAGTGGTTGATCTCGTATGTTACCGTCGACATGGACATAATGAGGCAGACGAGCCGGCAGTAACTCAACCTTCTATGTATCGAAAAATTAAATCCATGCGTCCCTTACGTGAAATTTATGCTGAGCGTCTAATTCAAGAAGGTTTGTTGACCAGTAAAGATGCTGAAAAATTAGTAGATGCTTATCGTGATACCTTGGATAAAGGTAAGGCTGTCGTGGATTTGGTTCACGGTGATTATGAAGGTAAATATGCGATTGATTGGACTCCTTATGTGAATGCAAAATGGACAGATAAAGTAGATACTACGATCACCAAGGAGAACTTACAAAAATTAGCGAAGCAATTGCATACATTACCTAAAGGTTTTACGTTACACCCTGTAGTCCAACGGTTATTAAATGAACGAGACAAAATGACCGCGGGCGAGCTACCGATGAACTGGGGATATGCTGAAACTATGGCATATGCCAGTTTGGTTCAGGAAGGTTATGGCGTGCGTTTATCAGGTCAGGACTCTGGACGAGGAACTTTTGCTCATAGGCATGCGGCATTACATGATGCTGAAACTGGCGAAACGTTTGTTCCACTTGAGCAAATAAAGAATGAGCTGAACCGACCTTTTTCTGTAATCGATTCAGTGCTTTCTGAAGAAGCAGTATTGGCTTTTGAATATGGATTTGCTGCCTCTGCCCCCAATTTTTTAGTATTATGGGAAGCTCAGTTTGGTGATTTTGCCAATGGTGCCCAAGTAGTTATTGATCAATTCATCAGTTCTGGTGAGCAAAAATGGGGCCGTTTATGTGGTTTAGTCATGTTGTTACCCCATGGATATGAAGGACAAGGACCGGAACATTCATCAGCTCGTTTGGAACGTTACATGCAGCTTTGTGCTCAGCATAATATGCAAGTTTGTACACCAACTACTCCGGCACAAATATTCCATTTATTAAGAAGGCAAGTTATTCGTAATTTCCGGAAGCCCTTAATTGTCATGACACCTAAGAGTCTTTTACGTCATAAATTAGCGGTTTCTCCTTTAGAGGATTTATTTAAAGGTAAATTCCATAATGTTATTCCGGAAATTGACAAGCTTGATGCGAAAAAAATTACAAAAGTAGTATTGTGCTGTGGAAAGGTTTATTATGACTTACTGCAAATGCGTCGCGATAAAGAGTTAAACCATATTGCGTTAGTGCGAATCGAGCAATTATATCCGTTTCCTAAAAAAGCACTTACAACAGAGCTAAATAAATATACTCAGGCTAAGCAAATTGTTTGGTGTCAGGAAGAGCCGCAAAATCAGGGAGTATGGTTCTCCTCCCAACATAATATAAAAGATTGTTTGCGCCCTGAGCAATCCCTGCATTATGCCGGAAGAGAATTTGCTGCCGCACCTGCTGTAGGAAGCCCAGCATTGCATGCAGAGCAACAGCAAGCTTTGGTAGAGCAAGCTTTATTGGACTGAGTTTGAGTTTATCGTAGTCTGGTGCAGTTTTATTTTTTCCCAGAGTACAATGTGTTAACAAATTTAATAAAATAAGAAGGTATAATTATGTCTATTGAAGTCAAAGTACCTGTTTTGCCTGAATCAGTTGCTGATGCAACTGTAGCTGCATGGCATAAAAAAGTAGGTGATAAAGTTACCCGTGATGAAAATTTACTGGATCTAGAAACTGATAAAGTCGTATTAGAAGTACCTGCTCCAGCTGATGGAATATTGGCTGAAATTAAGTTTCAAGAAGGTGATACAGTACAGTCCGGCCAATTACTAGCAAAAATAAAAGAAGGCTCTGACTCTGAAGCCAAAGAAGAAAAGAAAGAAGAAAAGAAAACTGAAACGACGAAAGCAAGTGAAGAAGCTGAAAGTGATAAAGTAAGTGCTAAGGAAGATAAATCAACCAGTCCTGTAGTACGTCGCATGTTGGCAGAACATGATCTTCAGCCAGGGCAAATTCAAGGCAGTGGTAAGGATGGGCGTATTACTAAAGATGACGTTCTCGCATACATAGAATCCA
Organism: Legionella bozemanae; assembly: GCF_001648595.1. Classification (GTDB taxonomy): domain Bacteria; phylum Pseudomonadota; class Gammaproteobacteria; order Legionellales; family Legionellaceae; genus Legionella; species Legionella bozemanae. Next base: position 94,240 of record NZ_LBAW01000002.1, read on the forward strand.
ATAGAGAGAAAACTTCTAAATCTGCAGAAAATAAAAAAGAAGAGGCACCTAAGACGCCCATGGGATTGCGTGAAGAGCGACGCGTTCCGATGACCCGTTTACGAGCTAAAATTGCGGAGCGTTTATTGGCAGCCCAGCATAACGCTGCGATGTTGACCACATTCAATGAAGTCAATTTGAAAGCAGTGATGGATATGCGCGCTCAATATAAAGACAATTTTGAGAAAAAGCATGGAGTCAAGCTTGGGTTTATGTCTTTTTTTACTAAGGCAGTTGTCGAGTCATTAAAACGTTTTCCTGCAGTGAATGCTTCCATAGATGGTCAAGATGTGGTTTATCATGGTTTTTATGATATTGGTATTGCCGTATCTACAGAGAGAGGACTCGTTGTACCTGTGATTCGCGATGCCGATCAGATGAGTATGGCAGACATTGAGATGGCAATTAATGATGCTGCAAAAAAAGCTAGAGACGGTAAATTAGCGATGGAAGACATGCAAGGCGGTACCTTTACCATTACAAACGGTGGAGTGTTTGGTTCGTTATTGGCTACCCCAATTATTAACCCTCCACAAACAGGTATCCTGGGAATGCATAAAATTGAAGATAGACCTGTAGTGGAAAAAGGACAAATTGTGATTCGTCCTATGATGTATGTAGCGTTATCTTATGATCATCGATTGATTGATGGTAAAGATTCAGTACAGTTTCTGGTGAGCGTTAAAGAATTATTGGAAGATCCTGCTCGCCTTTTACTTAATGTTTAATGAAATGTAACAGCGAGATCCGCATTTAACGCATAAATGCACTCATCGTAAATCCCTAAGCTTGCCTTTGTCCTCGCTTGGGATGCTATGCACTAATAGGCACTTATGAGTATTGACGGATTTTGCTTCTTTTAGAAAGGTAATTGCAATGAATTTACATGAATACCAGGCCAAACAATTATTTGCGAGCTACAATTTACCCGTTCCAAACGGTGACGTAGCTTATAATGTTGATGATGCAATCCAAGTGGCTTCACAGTTGTCTACTGCTCGTTGGGTTGTTAAAGCCCAAGTTCACGCTGGCGGCCGCGGGAAAGCCGGTGGCGTGAAATTAGTCTCAAATAAAGACGAGTTGGCTACAGCGGTCAAATCATTACTAGGTACCCGTTTGGTAACCTATCAAACAGACGCCCATGGGCAACCCGTTAATTGCGTGCTCATTGAGGAAACATGTGATATTGGCCGAGAATTATATCTTGGGGCCGTTGTTGATCGTGCTACTCGTCGTGTTGTATTCATGGCTTCTACCGAGGGTGGTGTTGAAATAGAAAAAGTGGCTGAAGAGACGCCTGAAAAAATTTTCAAGATCATCGTCGATCCACTTGTCGGTGTTATGCCGTTCCAATGCCGTGATGTAGGATTTAAATTGGGGTTAAAGGAAGAACAAATTAAACACTTTACCCATTTGATGATGGGCTTGGGCAAGATGTTTGTTGATTGTGATTTAAGTTTATTAGAAATCAATCCATTAGTTGTAACAAAGCAGGGGCAGTTAATTTGTTTGGATGGCAAAATTAACATTGACGGCAACGCCTTATATCGTCAACCCAAATTAAAAAGTATGCGTGATACCACCCAGGAAGATGAACGTGAAAATCGTGCCAGCGACTGGGAGTTAAATTATATTCCACTCGATGGCACTATCGGTTGTATGGTGAATGGTGCTGGTTTGGCTATGGCGACTATGGACGTGATTAAGCTTCATGGCGGTGAGCCGGCCAACTTCCTTGATGTGGGTGGTGGCGCTACTAAAGAACGAGTGAGTGAGGCACTAAAAATTATTGTCTCTGATGAAAAAGTCAAAGGCATTTTGGTAAATATCTTTGGCGGTATTGTTCGTTGTGATCTCATTGCCGATGGTATTCTTGCTGCAGTGAAAGAAGTCGATGTGAAAATCCCTGTAGTAGTGCGTCTTGAAGGCAATAATGCACAACTAGGTGCTGATATTTTAAATAAAAGTGATTTGAATGTGATTGCTGCAACCAGTTTAACTGATGCTGCGAAGAAAATTGTGGCAGCTGTTGCCTAATTACTAAATTTCGAGGTTAACAATGAGTGTATTAGTTAATAAACATACTAAAGTACTGTGTCAGGGATTTACTGGAAAGCAAGGAACTTATCATTCAGAACAAGCGATTGCTTATGGCACACGTATGGTGGGTGGTGTGACCCCTGGCAAAGGCGGGCAAAAGCATTTAGGCTTGCCAGTATTTAATACGATGCGTGAAGCTGTTGAAGAAACTCAAGCCGAAGCCAGCGTGATTTATGTTCCAGCACCATTTTGTAAGGATTCTATTTTAGAAGCTGCAGATGCCGGCATTCAATTAATTGTTTGCATTACGGAAGGTGTTCCTGTATTAGATATGCTGCAAGTAAAAGTCTATTTGGAAAACAATACCCAAGCCCGTTTAATTGGACCCAATTGTCCTGGAATAATTACCCCAGGTGAATGCAAAATTGGAATTATGCCAGGATCAATTCATTTACCTGGGAAAGTAGGTATTGTTTCACGCTCTGGTACTCTAACGTATGAGGCGGTAAAACAAACTACAGATAAAGGCTTTGGTCAAAGCACCTGTATTGGTATTGGAGGCGATCCAATTCCTGGAACCAGTTTTATTGATGCTTTGGCTTTATTTGAACAAGATGCTCAAACGCAAGCTATTATCATGGTCGGTGAAATTGGCGGATCTGCAGAGGAAGAAGCTGCCGAATACATTAAATCACATGTAAACAAGCCTGTCGTTTCTTATATTGCGGGTGTTACTGCACCTGCTGGAAAACGTATGGGACATGCCGGCGCGATTATTTCCGGTGGTAAAGGAACAGCAGCTGAAAAATATGCAGCTTTAGAAGCGGCTGGAGTAAAAACAGTACGTTCGCCAGCTGATTTGGGCGATGCAATTGCTGAAGTAACCGGCTGGTAACTTATCTTATGCAGCTCCGTATTTTTAGCAGATTTGAGAGAGTGGTGGCGCTGAGAAGCAGAGTGTACAAAAAGTAAATGAGCATTCGCGGCGTAACAGTTCTCTCAAAGGTACAAAAAGGACGATGCTGCCTAGATGAGCACCGTTAATTGAGATGCAACCTGGGTTAAGGCAAAGCCATAACCCAGGAATAGCAAATCACGATCAATATAACTTTGGGTTATGCTGTGTTGATGCCCAATTTCTTTTTATGGCATTTCATGACAAATTTTCGAAGTATTGCTGATATAAGACGAGAATACGGAGATCTGAATTTAAGTGAGCAATCACTTCCTGAAGATCCAATTGCCCAATTTAAGCTTTGGTTTGAGGATGTTTTAAAAAATGAAAAAAATGATCCCACCGCTATGGTTCTTTCGACAGTAGACGAGAGTGGCCATCCAGACTCTAGAGTAGTTTTGTTAAAAGGTTTAGATAAGGGGCAATTTATTTTCTATACCAATTATCAAAGTACAAAAGCAAAGCAAATTGAAAATAACCCTTATGGAGCACTTAATTTTTATTGGCCACAAATGGCAAGACAGGTACGTATCCGCGGCCAAATCGAACAGATTAATAAGGAACAATCCGATCTTTATTTTTCAACAAGACCGATCAAAAGCCAATTCAGTGCTATTGTCTCGCCACAAAGCCAGGAAATTGGGGGAAGAGAATCATTAGAGCGTGCTTTAAATGATTTAATTCAAAAACACGGGCAAGAGCCTGTAGTACGCCCTAACTATTGGGGGGGGTACATGGTTATTCCTGAGGAGATCGAGTTTTGGCAAGGACGTGATAACCGCTTGCACGATAGAATTCATTATTATTTAAAAGATGGGCAATGGAAGTATCATCGTTTGGCCCCTTAGCAATAGTGATATAGCCTCCCCCCACTAAACTTTATACTGCGTTGCAAGCTCCCCCCGGCTTCAGTCATGTATTATTATATATACTCCTTCGCCTCATTCACTTGCGCCTTGTCTAAAGCTTGGTTAGTAGGTAACGCTATATACGACCGGCAAAATTTGCCGGCAAAAAGTTAAATTCTGCCACAATTATATGTTTTATCCCCCTTTTTGTTCTTACTCTATTTTTTCTGTTTTTTTAAAAGGCAAAAAAAACTTGGCCTGAAAATTGCTCTAATAAATAATACAGATATTATCGAAATGATTTTGAAGTTATTTTTTCAGAGTAAAGAAAAATTTGTCAAGAATTAGTAAATGTTTTTATTTGGTAAATAAGCGTTAACAGAAAGTCGTAAAATTATTTTAAGTGTAGAAATGATTAACAGTATTGATAAAAAATACTGTATAAATAAATAGAGGGTATAATCATGAACGACATAACAGCCTTACTACCACATATTAAATTACGTTTTAACATTGAACATCCAAGTTACGAAGACAGTTATGCATTTGGTTATGAATGCGCACTTGCGGACGTAGCTGAAACGGATAATCCATTTCGTAAAGGAACCCAACAAGCAGAACACTGGTTAGAAGGTTGGTGGGACGCAATTGGAGGGGAGGAGCCTTTATTTGAATCGAATGCTCTAGAAGAAGCGGAACTCCCTAGCGAAGAAAGTGCTGCAAATGATCAAGAGTATTGCCATAAGCACGGTTTTTTATCTCTGGTAATTGAAATTAGCGGAGCAATAGCAGCTTCAGCATTAGTGGGATATCAATTATTTGAATTGGTAGCATAAATTTTGTATGCAAAAATTCTTCAAGAGATTTTTTACATCACCACGTGTTGTACTGCTTAATCCTCATTTTTCCTCCTCCCATGCGGGAGAGGGGAATTTAATGATATGTGCTAATTCTTAAAAAGTTTTAATACCATGGATCGCATTCTTGCTGTTTCTGAAGGATTAAATTCTTTATAAATTTCGCTGCCTATGTTAAGACATACGGTCACATTTTCACCAAGCCCTTTGAGTAAATCGACACCAGATAATTTCAGGAGTTTAATTTTATTCGCTATATCACCAGCCCAGGCATCAAGATAATGCATCTCGGTGAACACGGGAAGAAAGGTATGTTCCTGTTCTTGAAAAAACAATACCTTAGGTTGGCCATCTTCAGAGTTTTGTTCTACTGGAATGATAAAGTTGGCTTTAATAAACTCAAGATAAGCTTTATTGGCTTCTTTGGCATTTCCATTTGCATCAAGAGCATCTTTTATTGCAAGGTTTAGAGCATTCATTTTAAGCCTTAGTTTTGATTTTAATCAAATTGTAATTATCCTAATAATGTTGAGTGAAAGATAATACAAATTTAACGATAACTATAGAAAAAGCGATACAGCACTGTAAATTATAACCATTTTCTGTACCTATGAAAATGAAATCAAACTATGTGTTGAAATAAATGACAACCCTAGTATAATGTTGTATTGGTTTTGCAGATTTATTGCTCACTTTTTAGATAAATATTTTAGGGGTTGTTTTTATTTCATCATGTTGGGGTGTTACTATATGAAATGTTGACAATCTCTATCCTGGGTTGTTTTTTTGATGTGTAATGGCCAGATAACCATTCAATTGAACAGAGCCAATTAGGGTGTTATTAACGCAGAGAGTCTATGAATAAGGTACATGAGTCTAGAGTAGAAATTTATAATCGTAAAAATTATTTAGGATTTGCTTGGTTAGTATGGGGGTTGGCTGCCGCGTTCTATTTTTCTGATTATATGGCTCGTGTTGCACCCGGAGTAATGCATCGATATTTACAAATTGATTTCGGAATTAATGAAGCAGGTTTTGGTATTTTAACTGCCTCATTCTATGTTCCATACATCCTGATGCAAATTCCTGTAGGACTGACTGTAGACCGCTTAAGTATACGTTGGCTGCTCACGGTAATGTCGCTCGTAACGGCTTTTGGTTGTTGTGTTTTTGGCCTTGCAGATAGTTTACTTATGGCTTCAATAGGAAGGATGCTCATCGGTTTTAGTGCAGCCTTTGCGTTTATTTGTTCTCTTCGATTAGCTACATCCTGGTTCCCTCCGACAATGTTAGGATTACTTGCTGGTTTAACCCAAGCTTTAGGAATGCTAGGAGCTGCTGCTGGGGAAGCTCCAGTTTCATTTTTAGTCACTAATGTGGGCTGGCGCCACAGTATGTTGATTATTGCTTTTCTCTTTATCGCGCTTGCAGCGTTGTTATATCAATTTGTGCAAGATAAACCAGGAGAACACCGCAGTGAGGTACGATCTATTAATCAGATCAGTATTCTTCAGAGTTTAAAAATTATCTTATCGTGCAGACAAACTTGGCTTAATGCATTGTATGCTGGATTTTTATTTGGACCAACAGCAGTTATTGGTGAAGCAATTGGACCTGCATACCTGCAATTTGGCAGAGGATTGGGTGCGCATGCCGCTGCTTTTGCCACAGGATTAATTTTTATCGGTTGGGGTATTAGCGGTCCCTTATCAGGATGGATTTCAGACAGAATGGGACGACGTAAACCTTTAATGATTCTTTCAGCAGCTTTTGGCGTGCTTTTTACATCGCTATTTGTGTATAGCAGTTCTTTAAGTCAAAACTCGGCTTATTTACTGTTCTTTCTTTTCGGTTTAACGAATACAGGTGTTGCTATTGCCTATGCTGTTTCAACGGAGATCCATGATAGAAATGTAGTAGGTACTTCAATAGCTTTTACCAATATGATATCAATTTTTGTGGGCGCTCTCTTACAGCCTTTAGTGGGACGGTTGGTTGATATGGTATCTGGTGCGCGTGCTTATAACGTTGAATCTTTATTACTCTCTGATTTCCAAGCGGGTTTAAAGTTGTTGCCTCTTTGCTCCATAATTGCACTGGTATTAGCTTTTACTGTTAAAGAAACCTATTGCAAGCCAGTGAATCATTCCTAAGTATCTGTGGAATTTTTTTATTGATATAAAAAAATAGTTACAACTGTTTTTTTACCAGCGTGTATCGCACTCCGATGTTATTTACTGTTATACTTTCAGCTGCAGTTTTGCTGCATGCGAATTAATAACATGGAGAAGAGAATGAAAAAATTTACAGGATTAATAATTATCCTGGCCGTTCTAATTCTAGGCGGGTATTATGGCATGGGCTTTCTTACTGAAAGAACGATTAGAAAAAATATAGAAGTAATTGACCAATCTAATGGGCTCTATGCTGAAATCGAGCGATACAATAGAGGATTATTTAACTCCGAAGCCCAAATTAAATGGCAGTTACATATTCCAGAACGCATAGTAAAAGATGACAAAGGACAACCTCAAACTCTTCCTGCTCAAGACTATAACATGGTGATGCCACTAACAATCCATCATGGGCCTATTATTTATGCTAATAACAAATTGCGTTTTGGACTGGGTTATGCTGAAGCAGTTTTTCCATTTCCAGAACAATATAAGCAGCAATTTGATACACAATTTACCAAAGAGTCAGTTAAACCACAGTTGGATTTAAGCATTTTCGTTAATTATCTTAACGAAAGCACGGTGAACTTCAAAGTTCCCAATTTTAAATTAATTGCCAAAGATGGTTCTGGTAATCTTGAATGGCTAGGAATGGATTCAAGCACAACGATGTCTTCTGGAATGGGTAAAGTTGCAGGTAAAGTTGTCCTGGATGGTCTAAATGCTACGAAAGACGATACCAAAATTACTTTAAGCAAAGTATCCAGTGATTATGATTTGCATGAAACACCTGCTGGATTGTATTTAGGTGATGCAAACTTCTCTCTACCTTCTTTTGATATTTTTGTTAAAGATCAAAAAATGTTTTCAATTAATGATCTTGCAATTAGATCTGATAGTGATATTGAGCAACATCTTTTTAATACCAATTTTAATCTGACTTTAAAATCAGTATTAGCAAATGGTCAGAATTATGGTCCAGGAGAATTACAAGTTGCTTTAAGAAATATTGATGCAGATGTATTGGCTAAAATCAATCAGCAAACCACTGCAATGCAAAATGGCAACGAGATGCAACGCCAACAAGCAATGCTAGCCCTTCTTCCTGAAGTACCTAAATTATTTAACAAGGGTGCGGAATTTGAAATCTCCAAACTTAGCTTCACAATTCCACAAGGACAGATTGAAGGAAATATGTTTGTAACATTGCCTAAAGGTGAAAATGCCAATCCATTTGAAATGATGCAAAAGATTCAAGGCAAAGCGAAGCTGCAAGTACCCGCAGAGGCAGTAAAAGCTGTGATGAAACAATCAGTACTTCAGCAAATTGCGAAAAAGCCTGATTTGCAACAAACTTTAGCGCAACAATTGAAAGCGACCCAAGATGGAAGCCAGACAAATCAGCCCGCTGCTCCAGCCCTAACTCCTGAGCAATTAGCGGAAATGCAAACCAATAAACAAATAAATGCATTACAACAAAATGGTTTAATTACAGCTCAAGGTAAGGATTTTGTAATTGAGGTAAGTTTAGATCAAGGTAAATTTACCATTAATGATAAACCTTATGATCCTTCAATGATGAAATTTTAAGATGCAATTGGAGTAATTTTGTAAGGAGTAGATGACAAAAATCAACCTACTCCTTATAAGAACTTATTGAGCTGATATTGAGCATTATATATTGATTATTAATGCAGTTTTTTCTGTTTCTACCCTTGTTTCAACGGGCGTGTTTCGGTAATATACTGTTTTTAAAAGGAGGAGCTAATAATAATGACAACAATCAGTAACGAAGTAGTGGATAACACCGCTTCTCTGGCCGAAAGCGTAACTCTTTCAGTGCAAAAATATTTTTCAGAGCTTAAGGGAACTGATCCTGTTGACTTATACCAGTTTGTGCTTGAAGAGATTGAAACACCATTGTTTCGTGCAGTGATGGAGCATTGCAAGTACAACCAGTCACGCGCAGCGATTATGCTGGGGATTAGTCGTGGAACTTTGAGAACTAAATTACGTCGATATTTCGATGATAAATATGTTGGTACTCGCGACTAACTGAAATTTAAATTGAAAAAGAGGGAGCTGATAAGCTCCTTTTTTTTTACTTTAAATTTTGTAATAGTTCATGGCGCATTATGAAAGAAAGGCCATATTTGGTTCATCTTAAACTCAAATCTGACTTTCCACCAAGATTCAACATAGTTCCTGACTAGCGCGTAGCAACTGTCTTGAGTTTCATTTTCAAGACAGTTGTGTTACTCGCTAAATTCTTACAATGTTATTTTAATTAGCAAGAAGTGTACTCCTGGTTGCTTGCGGCCAGGATTGGAGATATTTTTAATTGGATGGTTAAGACATCCAAATTACTGGATGAGAAGGATGAATCCTCGAATGGAAAAAAAGCCTCTTTGTAAACAAACAGGCTACGTTCGCTGTAGGACTGGCTCTGTGCTTGCGAAGTGCGCAACAAAAAGAGCCAAACAAACTACAAGTTTGTAGTTTATTCAGCAAACATCGAGCTTACAGATTCTTCTATATTAACTCGTTTGATGGCTTGCGCCAGCATATCAGATAAACTTACAACACGAATTTTCTCACATTGACGTGCTTCAGCAGATAGAGGAATCGTGTCAGTTACCACAATTTCATCAAGCCCTGAATTTTTAATATTATTGACTGCAGGGCCAGATAAGACAGGGTGAGTTATATAAGCTCTAACACTGTGCGCTCCGTTTTTCTTAAGCTCATGGGCAGCAGAACAAAGGGTTCCAGCAGTATCAACAATATCATCAACAATAATGCAATTTTTATTCTTTGGCTCACCAATAATATGCATTACTTCAGATTTATTAGGGCCACTTCGGCGTTTATCTATAATACACAATTCAGCGTGGTCAAGAAGTTTCGCAACTGCACGAGCTCTAACCACACCACCTACATCAGGAGAGACTACCATTATATTTTTTAGATTTTGCTTTGTTATATCTTCGAGAAGTATCGGGGTTGCATAAACGTTATCCACCGGCATATAGAAAAAGCCCTGGATCTGATCTGCGTGCAGGTCTACAGTAAGCACTCTACAAATACCTACAGATGCCATCATGTCAGCAACAACTTTTGCTGTAATAGGAACGCGCGCTGAGCGGACTCGACGATCCTGGCGGGCATAACCAAAATAAGGAACTACGGCTGTGATACGAGAAGCAGAAGATCTTCTGAGTGCATCAGCCATTGTCAGGAGTTCCATTAGATTATTATTTGATGGAGCACAGGTTGATTGGATTATAAAAACGTCTCTACCACGGACATTCTCAAGAATCTCAATCATTGTCTCCCCATCGCTAAAAGTACCAACAGTTGCCTGGCCAATAGGTATTTTCAAATGAGAAGAAATTTGTTGCGCTAATTCCGGATTTGCATTTCCGGCAAAAATCATCATTGTGGACATGTGTAAAAAGCCTTTAGATCTAGGTTAATCATTTAAACTTAAACACATAGCAGAAGACAGCCAAAAAGATATTATTATTATTTGAGCATTACAAGAACGCATCCTTCCAGGTTATCTTCTGCTGTCTGTTTACTTGAATCAACAAGAAAGTGGCAGGGGTGCTAGGATTCGAACCTAGGTATGCAGGGATCAAAACCCTGTGCCTTACCGCTTGGCGACACCCCTAAAATTTGCAGATTCTTACAATCATCCATTATTAAAAAATTGCGTTCATCCCTGCAAATGTGTTGCGTATTTTGCAGGGGTTTTAGGAACATGTCAACTTTGAAAGCAATAATTTTTTTTATTTTTTAACTAAGGGGAATAGTTGACATTATAGTTGGAATGTCATACTAGCATTGAAAACAGATTAGTAAAAACGAAATTCAGAGAAATTTCCGAATTTCGTTTTACCAAAATCCAAGTGAGCAAGTCGGCCTTAAATAGTCCAATTTTGAATTGCCACTTTAACCATCACTCCGTTTCCTTCGAGACGAATCATACTTGGCAGATCAATTCCTCTGACCGAAGCATATTTAGCGAAATTAATGGTATAGCCGCTTTGCTTCAATTGTACTAGGTGATTGTATTCATCGCGTTGCTCCGCTTGAACAGGGCCTGGAGCGGGAAGCCCTCTCACCCAATAGTAAAGGTTATTTACAGGAAGTCTAATTCCGGTTTGCTCTGCTAATAGTTGATCAGGGCTATGAGATGTGATTCTTTTAGGCCCATCTTGGAAAGTAATGGTGTTGCCTTTTTTGTCAATGAGAACTGTACCTGCGCCTAAAGGACCCATTAGCCGAAGTTGGTAGGTGCCAGGACCGCTTTGTTTCCAGTTCATGGCTGCTGACCACCCTTTATTCTTATTTTTTGCCGCCATGGACCCACGAATTTCAAAAGAGGAAACCATTGCTGTTTTTGCTTTGCGTTGTTCTACGGACATCACTTTATTTTGTGCCTCGGACATTGCTTTGTTTTGTTCTATAGGGATATTTTTGTTTAGAGGTACTTCCCCTGCTGGTCGCGGAGGGGCGCAGGCTGTTAAGAAACAAAAAGAAATTATTACTAATCGTTGCATGTTATTCATTTATCACCTCAAGTCCATTTATGTAGTTTTTCACTTAACAATACGCTAGACTGTTCGCATATGCAATCAGTCTTAATCGATATGAAATTAAAAGCAATTTATCCTGGCACTTTTGATCCTGTAACTAATGGACATGTTGATATTATTACCCGTGCGGCTAAGATTTTTCCTGACATTCTTGTTGCGGTGGCAAGCAATAAAGCAAAGCGTCCTTTTTTACCGTTGGAGACGAGAATTCAACTTGTAGAAGAAGCGGTCGCAGATTTACCAGGAGTTAGCGTACTTGGATTTGATAATCTGTTAATTGATTTTGTATTGGAACAAAATGCTGGAATTATTTTACGTGGTTTACGCGCGGTTTCTGATTTTGAATATGAATTTCAGCTGGCTGGAATGAATAGGAAATTATCCAAGCAAATAGAAACGATATTCTTAACTCCATCAGAAAATTTTATGTACATTTCTTCTACTTTAGTGCGTGAAATTGCGCTTTTAAATGGAGATGTTTCTCAATTCGTGCCTTCTTGTGTCGTAAGAGAGCTCCAAAAGAGACAGGGTGAACATGGAACGTCAAAAATTATTTAAGACTTTTTGTCTGATTACACTATGTATCCATTTTTTGTTTTATCTTCCTACAAATACTTTTGCCGACCAACAAAATATTCTTCCTCCTGGCTATGCTGTAGCCAGCGCAAATCCATTGGCAACTAATGCCGGACTTGAAATTTTAGCCAGTGGTGGAAATGCTTTTGATGCAGCAGTTGCTGTGTCTGCAGTATTAGCTGTAGTTGAACCATATCATTCTGGGTTGGGTGGCGGTGGATTTTGGCTGCTGCATCAAGAAAATCAGCATAGAAATGTCTTTATTGATGGAAGGGAAATAGCCCCTTTGGCGGCGAAAAAAGACATGTATTTGGCACCTGACGGCAGTGTGATACCAGGGTTATCCTTAAATGGAGGTTTAGCTGCAGCGATTCCTGGGGAACCTGCAGCATTGGTATACATTGCCAAAAATTATGGGCGATTACCTTTGGCAAAAACACTGGCTCCTGCAATCAAGTTAGCACAAGAAGGCTTTTTGGTTGATAAGCAATTAAGCTCTTTTTTAAAGAGCCCGGATCGATTGGAGCAAATCAGAAAATACCCTTCTACGGCCAAAATTTTCCTAAATAATGGTTCTCCTTATCGCATTGGGGAGCGTTTAATTCAAACTGATTTGGCGAATACTTTGAAGTACATTGCCGAAAAAGGAGAGCAAGGGTTTTATGCTGGAGAAGTGGCAGAACGTTTAGTTAAGGGAGTTAATGCTGCGGGAGGCATATGGACACTTGAGGATTTAGCAAAATATCGTATCAAGATCAGAGAGCCGTTGATTGGTGCATACCATAATATGTTAATTATTACCGCACCTCCGCCTTCAGCAGGAGGTATTGCCTTATTGACCATGTTGAATATATTGTCTCATTATCCTTTATCTTCATTCTCAAAAGTGCAATGGATACATTACCTCGTAGAGTCCATGCGGCTTGCGTATTGGCAACGCGAACAGTTTTTGGGTGATCCTGATTTTGTTACTATCCCCGTTGAGAAGTTAATTTCCGCAGAAAATGGAAAACAGCTCAGTACATTAATTCCCCCGCAAAAAGCGATTGCTAGTACTGTTTTGCAGGGGCAGGCGAAAAATTCTCAAGAGGAGAAAAACAATTCTACGAATACGACTCATATCTCTATTATTGATACTGAGGGTAATCGTGTTTCCGCGACCATGACCATAAATTACATCTTTGGCTCCAGTGTTGTAGCTGGAGGAACTGGCGTTTTGTTAAATGATGAAATGGATGATTTTTCCAGTAAAGTCGGTGAAGAAAATGTTTTTGGTATTGTTGGCGCAGATAAAAATGAGATCGCACCTGGAAAAAGACCATTATCCAGCATGGCACCTACTTTTCTTGAATTACCAGGACGTGTTGCCATTTTGGGAACTCCCGGAGGTAGTCGTATCCCTACTATGGTATTAATTGCATCATTAGTGTTTCATGATGCTTACGGTGCAATTAGTATGGTTTCGGCGATGCGCTTTCATCATCAGTATTTACCGGATGTGTTACAGTTTGAACCGGATACTTTCTCTGCGCCAATTCAAGAAGAATTAAAAGCTATGGGGTATCACCTAATGCAATTAGGGCAGTATTATGGTGATATGCAAGCGATTACCTGGGATAAGCAAACAAATGTATTAACTGCTGCTTCTGATCCGAGATTCATAGGATTGGCAGCGTCTATAGTAAACACCCCAAGCGGATACGGAGTAAAATTCTAGGGTCTGTTCCATTTCTACTATCTTGGCTAAACTGTCCTGATTTCCTGCGTTCCGATGCTCACATACTGCCGTATGCGCTTTCTCATCGTATTTTTCGTTTCTACTTCGACGTGCCGCGGTGTGTCCGCGGGATCCAGAAGATCTGCGCTAGAACCCCACAGATAATCCCGTGAACACGTTGTGGGGGCAGGGCGTAGGTAGCGCCAGGAAACCCGGGTTTCGCTGCGCTGTACCCAGGCTACAATATTATTTAGATGGATCCTCGCCAACCAGCTCTTTGATTACTTTAAACGTTTGCTGAATGAGTTCTTCTTTATTTTCAATTGTAAATTGTGCTGCATCAATAGGTTTACCTATATGTATTTCAGCTTTTTGTTTTAGATGAAAATTAAAAGTTCGTGCAGGTAAAATATTATTGGCGCCACGTATTCCTATAGGAATAATTGTTGCTTTGGATTGAATTGCAGTAATAAATCCTCCCTTTTTAAACGAACCAAGTTTTCCATCTTTGGAGCGAGTTCCTTCGGGAGCAATCCACATAACAATCCCGCTTTCCATTAATTGCTGGGCATACGCCAAGTCTTTAATGGCTTGATATTTATTTTTTCGGTCAATAAAAGGAAACTCCGCTGCTTTCATTGCCTTACCCATTAAAGGAATTTTTGCGAGCTCTTTTTTTGACAGCATTCGAATGGAGTGATTTGGAAATGCTTTAAAGGCAAGAGGAATATCATAGGCACTTGAATGATTGCACATAATAATCGTAGCCTTTCCTGGTTGCGGCTGGACATTAAATGGATTTATCACTTTATATTCTACCTGTACGGCATTCAGTAACTGATCAATCCAGTGGTGTAACGCATTATCTGTCCATTTACGGTTTATAGTGCTAAAAAAATATTTAAAGAGACAGCGCATACTGGTAACTGCCGTATAAAACATGATATTACAAAGAATCCATGCGGTTCTTAATTGATTTGTTCTCATTCGCGTTAAGACTAAGTAAATTAGCGGTAATATAGCGCAAGTTGATTCGCTTGCCCAGATAGTTTTTACGAGCCTACGTTTCAAAACTACGTAATTTTAGCATAAATAGAGATAGCTCTGGGATTGGCAATAGGCCTGGCCATAGCTAACCTCAATCAATTTAAAAAAATCCTACTGCTCTGCCTAGAGTGCTGATGAACGAGTCATCTGGGAGGACCGCATGAATATCAAAACCATTCGACATAATTTTATCCTCACTCCAACGTTCGTCCATGTAATAGCGATATCGAGTTCCATGCAAATGGCCAATAGCACCTATTTTTTCTCGTGCCCCATGTCTTCTTTCATCTTCAATGAGTTCCAAATACCGTAAATTATAATAAAGGTTTTCAGGCATAAGTTCCTTTGCTTTCTTAAAGTAGGGAATGGCTTCCTGTTTTTTCTCCTCAAAATAAACAAGTGTATCGGCGAGTAAGTAATAAATTTTCGCGAGTATTTGACGCATTTCTTTTGATTTTGGCTCATTAAGGGTAATAAACGTTTTAAGCTCTTTTTTTAATTCTTCAATTTCATTGATATGCACTTTAATGAAATCAACTCGCGTGCTTAATCTTTCGTTATAATCAATGGGCACACCAAGTTGTGCAATCAGGCAATCAATTTTTCGTAACAATAATTTATTATAGACTTCCATTAGCGCCGTATTGTTACTGAGAAACAAGTATTCGCTGAGTCGCTGTTGCGCTTTGCTTAATTGGGTTCGATCGGATTCTTTCACCGGATGTTCTAATTCATCAATCGCCAAAAGCGTAACCGCATAACTCAAAGTGGCTTCTTTGACTAGAGAGTCGTGTGGCTGAATGCCCACTATTTTTTTTGCCAGCTCTATTTGTTCTTCAGCCATTTGCATTGCTGCTTTTGTCTTTTTATAGAGCAATGCTTCTTTTATTTGTGATGTATTTGTATCAAATTGTGTACAATAATATTCGCGCAAACGTTCGAGTTTATACTTATTAAAGTTGAGGTTTGGACTGTTTGTATATAAAACATCAGCGTCCTGAAAATGATGCCCCTCTATAGCGAGGTCAAATTGATATAAAGTCCACTCTTCTCTCATCATGATGTCGTGCATGGAATTGTCTTGATCCAAAATTTGGGGTGCAAGTCTGACTGCCTGAGCTAAATATTCAATGGTTTGATTACCAATGAAGAGTTGGGTGATTCTCCATCTCCTTTTTTCTTTCTTAGCATCTTCTAAATAACTTTTGGCTACCTGGATACGTAATTCGGGATATAATGTTAAGTAAACTGTTTGCCCTTCATAGGTCAAATAATTTTTGATGTAATCAACTGCTTTTTGTTGATCTTCTTGATTCGTTGATAAGAATAATGCATTAATGAGTTCTACCGCATTTGTTAATGCTTGCGGATCAGTTTCTTGATCCAAGTAAAAATTAATAAATTTTTCTCTAAACTTTTTTTTGACTTCCAAAGACCATTCCAAAGCTTCATAAAATCGTTGTTGTGAGGCCAGAAATTGCGCATAAGCTTCGGCAAAAGGACTGGATTTAAAACAATGTATTTTGCTGACTGGTTGGTTGTAATAATTAATTTGCTGAATCGCGGCGTTAATTGTTTCACTGTCTTGGGGATCAATGGAAGGTAGCAAATAAGCCAGAGATTCTCGTATAAAGGCTTGGCCAAAAGGGTAGTTTCTGGGAATGGATTCATTGAGTTCGGGAAAGGCGTGTGAATGAGTCATGAAATAATTGACTAATAATCGCTGCAGTTCATTAGAGGTTTGGTTTGTTCTTGGTAAATGAGTCAAGTAGATAAAATTCGGGGAGATTGGAAATCCATTTGTGCTTTGAGTCAATTCCTTAGATTTAAAACCTTTAAGGTAGCCGGCATAGGCAATTTTACCTAAGGTCATTTCAATGCGATTAGGATGGCAATGATTCTCAAAACCTAACCAGCCTTTAAATGATTCAAAAAGAGTACGGAACCAACTGACCCGAAAAACATCGATTCCATCCGTGTAGAGTCTTTGCCTGGGAGATGAAGCAATTTCTCGCCAAAATATTTGATATTCATGTTTATCAAAATCGTAAATCAGAAAGTCTGGAAGATGTACTGTTCCTTTTTCTTGATATAATTCAGCGAAATGTCTTGCTAATCTTAAACGTAACATAAAAAATCCCAGTAAAATTAGGCGATTATATGGTAATTTAAAATCAAGTATTGGGCAATTGAGTTATAGAATGAACAGACTTAATTGGATATTTCATTTTGACATTGGGGGCAAAAAAAGGAATTACGTCCAGAAATTACAAGGGATTCAATAGGATGTTGACAAAGCATACATGGTTGATTTTTTCGGCCATATACTTTAAGCGAAATGCTAAAATAGCCAGGTTTGCCATCAAAAGCATAAAAATCACGCAAGGTGGTCCCGCCACATAATATAGCTTGGTGGAGTACCTCTTTAATGTGTTTCGTAAGTGTAAAGCACACTTCTTCTGAAAGCATTTTCCCCTGAGTATTAGGATGAATATTTGCTAAAAAAAGGCTTTCTGCAGCATAAATATTTCCTACCCCCACCACAATTTCATGATCCATAATTAATGATTTTATCGGTTTATTCTTATTTTGAACCTTTTGATATAGGTAGTGACCATTAAATTCTTCGCAAAGTGGTTCAGGACCCAAATGACAAAGTAGTTGATGTTGATAGGGGTTTTCATTGATGTACAGAAATAAACCAAAACGCCTGGGATCATAGAATCGGAGCACGAGCTCGTTTGCCAGCGTCAAAAGGATGTGATCATGTTTTGCTGGCGTGCTTTTATCCGCGATGATACGTAGATGGCCTGACATCCCCAGATGGATTAAAAGATATCCTTTTGAGAGCTGGATTAGAATGTATTTTGCCCTACGAGAAACAGCGAGTATTTTTTTGCCGGCACACAATTGATGCAAGTTGTCGGGGACTGGGATACGGAGTTTAGAATTGCGTACAATAATTTCTTTAATTGTCTGCCCTTCCAGATGGGATTTAATTCCTTCCTTTGTCGTTTCAACTTCGGGTAATTCAGGCATTATTTTTTATCGTCATGTTCAATGATTCTACCCTGATTTTTATGAGTCACTTCAGTTTTATTCGACTTGTCGGGGAACAAATATTGTTTTATTGCCGTGATCAACCAAAGGACTCCCCCGATGAGGAGGCCCCAAATCAAAACATACGAAAACATAAATAACAGACCAAAAAATAGTGCAATAGCAACTCCTGCTACCAAGAATGGCACCAAATTTTCAAAAATTTTTCCCAGAGGAGATTTTTCGTTCATAACATAATTTCCTATCTTATTATTTATTAATTATCGGCTACATAATGAAATGTTGCAACGTAAAGAGTAAAATTGTGTTATCCTTAGTATGATATAAGGATTTTTTGAATTCTTACATTGAGTACCTAACTAAAGGATGAGTTTTTTCTTAATTTGCATTTTTGCATTTGAAGTGGAGCTATTATGGTTTTTGGTTATTTAAACCTGTCTTTTTGGGGATATGTGGTTGCAACATTGATTTTGACGCAGATTACTATCGCATCAGTAACACTGTATCTTCATCGCCATCAAACTCACCGAGCGCTGACTCTGCATCCCCTTGTTAGTCATTTTTTCCGTTTTTGGCTGTGGTTAACTACTGGGATGGTTACTGCAGATTGGGTGGCTATTCATCGGAAACATCACGCATCAGCAGATGTTGAGGGTGATCCGCACAGCCCTGTAGTTTTTGGAATTAAAAAAGTATTTTGGGAAGGAGCTGAGCTCTACAAAGCAGCTCGTAAAGATAAAGAAATGGTTGCCAAATACTCTCATGGCACCCCTAAAGATTGGCTTGAGCGAAAAATTTATTCGCCCCATTCTTCCAAGGGGATATTGTTGATGTTGTTCATTAATTTATTCTTATTTGGTGTTCCTGGAATAACCATTTGGGCAATTCAAATGATGTGGATACCATTTCATGCTGCCGGCGTGGTTAATGGAATTGGCCACCATTGGGGATATAGAAATTTTGAATGTCCAGATGCTGCAAGAAATATTTTCCCCTGGGGTTTTTGGATAGGTGGTGAAGAATTACATAACAATCATCATACTTTTGCTTCTTCAGCTAAGTTTTCAATTAAATGGTGGGAGTTTGATATAGGTTGGATGTACATTCGAATTCTTTCCTTTTTAGGCCTTGCCAAGGTAAAAAAATTACCGCCAAAACTGGCGATGGAAAAAGGAAAGCTGCAAGTAGATTTGGATACAGTGAAAGCAGTTATTGGGAATCGTTTTCAGGTTATGTCGAACTATTATAAAAGTGTGATTAGACCCATACTCAAGCAAGAAAAGTATAACCATATTGAGAATAAGGAAGAAAAGAAGCTTTTTGCGCGTGCTGGAAGTTTATTGAGACGTGAGAATTGTTTGTTGAATACGAGAGCTAAAATGCGTTTATCTCATCTGTTGGAAGCCCGTGAGCAATTACGTATTGTTTATGCTTACAAGCAATCGCTACAAAATATTTGGTTAAAAACAGCCTCTACCCAGAAAGAGTTAATCGAAGCGTTACAGCAATGGTGCAGGCAAGCAGAAGAATCTGGCCTTGAAGTCTTGAGGCAATTTGCCCAACAGCTAAAAGGATATGTTCCTGTATATAGATAATTCTTTTGTAATTTCTCACCATGTTATCTCATAGAGGAGAGAACAGGTGAGAAGTTAGGGTTTTTATTTGTTTTTTAGTTTCGATTGTCTATAGTAGTATTTTATTATCGCAATAACAGGGAGTTGGTTATGATGAAAGGTGTAGCAATAGTTACTGGTGGAACTGGTGGTATAGGCACAGCCATTTGTCAACGCTTAGCCGCCGATTTTCAAGTTGTCGCGTGTTATTTCAAACATGGAAAACATGAAGAAGCGAAGCAATGGCAAGAAGAGCAAAAAAAGCTGGGTTACGATATTGATATCGTTTATGGTGATATCGCACAATTTGCAGATTGCGAAAAAATCGTGGCTTTAGTCATGGAGCGTTATGGTCGTGTGGATGTACTGATTAATAATGCAGGCATTACTCAAGATTGCAGCTTACGAAAAATGACCCCAGATCAATGGCAATATGTTGTCGATGCTAATTTGACTAGCGTATTTAATATGACCCGCAATGTAATCCCAATTATGATCGATAAAGGTTTTGGCCGCATCATAAGTATTTCTTCCATTAATGGGCGAAAAGGCCAGTTTGGTCAATGTAATTATGCTTCAACTAAATCCGCGTTGTATGGGTTCACTAAAAGTCTGGCTTTAGAAGTAGCAAATAAAGGCATTACGGTGAATACGGTTTCTCCTGGTTATGTAGAAACTCCTATGCTCACTTCTTTAAAAGAAGAGGTGCTCAAATCAATCATCGCAAGTATCCCTGTTGGTCGTTTGGGAAATCCAAAAGAAATAGCTGATGCGGTTGCTTTTTTAGCATCCCCCGATAGTGGATTTATTACCGGCGCAAACTTGGATATTAATGGTGGGCAGTATATGTAAAATTAAGCCCTGGATTTATTGATAATCCTGGGCATTTACAGTCTCTTTTATCATTAATTGTCGCAAATCCTAACTCATAGAGAACCATATGCAACATAATAATATTGTATTGATCACTGGGGGTACCGGAGATATAGGTACAGCAATTGCAAAGGAGTTGAACTCTTCTTATAAACATGTTTTTTCTCTTGATTTAGTTTCTGCAGAAGATGGAAAAGCATGGAAAAAAGAGCTAATGAATGAAGGATATAAGAATATCCATTTTCGTCATATGGATGTAACCGATTATGAGCAATGCGGAAAGGTTATTTCTTCTATTATTGAAGAATACGGCAATATTGATGTGCTAATTAATAATGCGGGCATCACTCGAGATGCTGTATTTACAAAAATGACGAAACAGCAATGGGATGAAGTATTAACTGTTAATCTTGATGGCATGTTTAATGTCACCCGTCATGTAGTTGAAAATATGCGTGAGCACGAATCTGGGCGAATCGTTAATATTTCTTCGGTGAATGCGCAAAAAGGCCAATTTTCGCAAGCAAATTATGCCGCCTCAAAAGCAGGTGTTTATGGTTTTACCAAAAGTTTGGCACAAGAACTCATGAGTAAAAACATCACGGTGAACAGTCTTTCTCCTGGCTATGTGGATACTCGATTAATGAAAGGGATTAGACCAGATATTTTAGAAGGGATTATCGCCCAGATTCCTGCGAAGCGTTTAGCACAGACTCAAGAAATTGCCTGGGCCGTAGAATTTTTAGTTAGTGAAAAAAGTCGATATATTACCGGGGCTAATCTTAGCGTGAACGGCGGGCTCCATATGTATTAATAAGATTGCATTCTCTTCTTTAATTAAAGATCCATCCTCTTCCATTTTAGGAAGAGGAAAAAAGATGAAGTTTTTAACAATGCAAAATCGTCTAAATATCAAGAGAAAATTATGACTCGATTAATAAAAAAATACAAAAATCGCCGGCTTTATGATACTGAGACAAGTCAGTATATTACCCTTGAAGAATTGCAACGCTATGTAGTAGATGGGGTGCAATTTAAAGTGGAAGACTCACTCACCGAGAAGGACTTAACGAATGCCATTTTGCTCCAAATTATTGTGGAAATGGAGGCTGGTTCCACTCAATTTTTATCTTCAGATATTTTGCGACAAATTATTTCTCTAGCAAATCATCCTATGCATGCTTCTTTAAAACAGATGATGGAACAGATGTTTCAAGTTATGGAGAAACCTTTACAAAATAATCCTTATCGCCAAGCGACTGAAACTTGGAATCAGCAAATGCAAAAAATGATGCAACAATGGCAGAGTTTATTTAAGGGTTAGGTGTCTTGGCTGAGTTTTAACGCAACGGACGATAAGAGGATTTAAAAATTATTTTTTATGCTGCATTGCAAAAAAAAAATTCCTAACCCATTGACAAATTTGTTCTCTATAGACTAATATTAAATTGTGCAATGCAACATAGAGGAGAGTATCATGGCGCAACAAAATTTCGAAAGATGGACTGAAATGGCTAAAAAATTTCAAGAACCTTTTCAAGCTATAGCTGAATTGAATGTGAAAACTTTGCAAGGTATGCATTATCTAAAGCCTGAAGAGATTGCGAGTATTAAAAAGCCTGAAGAACTGTTGGAGAAGCAAATTAGTCTTGCTGTTGAAAATGGCCATAAAGCTTTAGATTACATGCAAAAATCTTTTCAAATTATTGAGAAGGCAATGTTAGGTTTTGTACACGAAGCTAAAAAGGCATCTGAAGTAAAGCATTAATTTAAATATCTTTTTTAAAAAAGCAGTTCCAGTATTTAAGTCTGAACTGCTTTTTTATTTTCATTGATTATAGTAGGTCGGAACCTTGATCGAACAGGTATAGTTGAGTGCAGGATGAACGAAAATTGCTTCGGGAAACGGGGCATAGGCGGCTATGTGAGTATTTTTCCGGAGCAATTTTCGTTTAAGATGCGCCAAATGACTGTTCCTTGATCGGGTGACCTTATACCGCTGATTTCATGCATAATCCATAGCTCACATGAATTTAAAAAGATCAGGAATTGATTTTCTGAAAAATTGATATACTCTTAAGAAAGACTTGTTTAATTTTGAGTCAATAATATGATTTTTTTACCACTTATTAAGGAAAACTATTTTCAAGGAGGGTATCATGCAAGTCAAAGAAATTATGTCATCTAAACCAGAATTCCTACTTACCACTGCTACGATTACTGAAGCAGCTAAAAAAATGCGCGAATTAGATACAGGGTTTTTACCCATTGGCGATAAAGCAAAAGATAAAATTGTCGGTATAGTTACTGATCGTGATCTCGTTATCTCTGCTCTTGCCAATAAGAATCCATTGGATACGCCGGTAAAAAATGTGATGCATAAAGACGTATGGTATTGTTTTGAGAGCGATGATGTTAAAAAAGCATTTGAAAGCATGAAGGAGAAAAAAATACGCCGACTCATTGTGCTTAATAAAGATAAAAAACTGTCCGGGGTGGTGTCTTTAGGTGATATTGCGTTACATTGCGATACCAAACTATCTGGTGAAGCATTGAAAAAAATCTCTGTCCATTAAGATATGTTGACACATTACCTACGTGCTGCGGCACGTAGGTGGAAAAAGCCTATCAGAATAAAATTTGGGTACATTAATCAAATAGAGCATCTAACTCTATATGTCGATTGTATTTATTAAAATTTTTCCAGGGGTTTTCTTTTTTCCCTAAACGCTGAAATATATTCTTCAAATGATAGGATTGGGGGTGTAATGAACGATCATTCAGTTCTTCCCATTCCAGGGGTGTTGCTATAGGAGCTCCCTTTTTGGCACGTAAAGAATAGGGTGCTATTGCTGTCATCGCATAATCATTGCGTAAAAAATCAATAAATACTTTATTTCCACGTTTATTTTTTCGTTGTTCCAAAGTCGTTATTTGGGGATGTCGTTGATGCAGCTTTTCTGCTATTTTTCTTGAAATCTCTTTAATTTTATCAAATTTGTAGTGCGCTTTGATAGGTAAATGTATATGTAGGCCACGGGAACCAGAAGTTTTGACAAAGGTTGTAAGCTCAAATTCATCAAATAGTTTTTTTAAAGCAAGGGCTGCTTCACGCACTTTTTCAAAATCATCATCCTGTGGATCCAAATCAAAAATAATTTGATCGGGTTTTTCGATTGAAGACATAGTTGATAGGGAAATGTGTAACTCCAATGTATTTTGTCCCGCCAAATAAACCAAAGCTTTTTTAGAATGGACGCCCACCATGTTCATTTCTGAATTATTTTGTATAGTGGGTATCGTAAGTTGTTCAATAAAATCAGGAAAATAATCAGGGCGATGTTTGTTATAAAAACCCTCCTGATTAATACCATCAGGGTATCGTTTCAGACTGATTGGTCTATTTTTTACAAAAGGCAGAAGATAATCTGCGATGTTATAAAAATATTCTACAACTTCTTTTTTAGAAATCTTGTCATCTGGATAAAGTTGTTTATCTGGATGAGAGATGTCAACACCGGTAATTTTCATAGGGCTCCTCCCAGAGGTTTATAATACCTATTTTGTATGCTCTTCTCGGTGTACTTCTTTCGCATCCTTGTCCTTTCGAAGGCCCAAAAAACGAGGATGTCTTAATTTTCCATGTTGCGTCCATTCTGTAAAACCAATTTCACCAACAAGATTGGGTTTAAGCCAATGAACGTTCTTCTCTGATTCCTCATATTGACTAAAAGGACAAGATTGTTGTTCTTGTTTTTTCATTTTATTGTGTAAAAAATCAAGAAGCTCATCATTAAAACCTGTTCCTACCCGGCCAGCAAATTTTAATTTTTCGTGTTCATAATAACCAATTAATAAAGCACCAAAACCACTTCGAGTTCCTTGAGGATCTGTATAGCCTCCAATAACAAATTCTTGTTGATTCATGCAATTAAATTTTAACCATTTTTTAGAACGACTATGCTGGTATGGAGCCATGGCATCTTTTGCAATGAGGCCTTCCCAACCTTTTTCGCACGCAGTTTTTAAATATTTTTCCCCTTCTTTATTGCGATGAGGCAGATAACGAATGGGGGTTTTATATTCAAAAGTAGATTTTAAAAGCCCTTTACGTTTACGAAGCGGTAATTTTTCTAATCCATATCCTTCATAATATAAAAAGTCAAAGACATAAGCATACACTGGATATTTTTTGATTAATTCTTGATTTGGATTCTTCACGTGCATTCGATGTTGCAATTGTTCAAAGCTGGTTGTTTTACCACGAAATGCAACCAACTCACAATCAATGATAAAATTGCCCGGAAAATCAAGTAAAGCTTGAGCAATTTCAGGATAAAATTCTTTTTGTTCTTCATTATTTCGTGAAATCATATGAATTTCATTATCTTTTTTATGCAAAAGGCAACGTTCTCCATCGAGTTTTCGTTCGTAGATCCATTGCTCATCAGAGAAATAATCTTGAGTTAGGGTTGCGAGCATCGGAGAAACTTCTTGATTCTGTTCTTTTTTATCCAGCTTATTTTGCATCGAATTGGATAATTGTTTGAATAATTTATTCATCTTTTTTCTCTTCTTTAGCAATTTCATTTAGAGAGCGACCTGTTAATACTGAATTTGGTTTGGTGCTCACAGGATTTTTCCGAGCATCAGCTTCATCATCATCAAGTTTAAAAATGACCCATTGCTCCTTATCTTTTTTTTGTTGGGTACGTGCCATGGCATAACCCCCCTTTATTTTTTCTCCATGTAAGAAAAATTTTAAAGCCCCTTCTTTTAAGGCTTTTTCCATGGGTTTTTTGTCTTCAATGAGTTCATAATGACCAAAGTCCCACACCATAACTGTTCCTGCTCCATACTCCCCTTCAGGAATGATGCCTTCAAATTTAGCATAATCTAGGGGATGATCTTCGGTACGGATGGCCAATCGCTTTTTATTAGCGGCTGTTGATAGTCCTTTAGGAATAGCCCAAGAAATTAATACATTATCGTTTTGTAAACGAAAATCGTAATGCAAATGGCTGGCATCATGTTTTTGAATTACAAAGATATGTTCCTTTTTCTTTGAGGTTGTTCCTTGCGGCTCTTTAGTTTTTCTAAAATCCCTTTTTTGCTGATAATCTTTTAACTGTTTGTTTTTAGACATTATTTAATCCTTATTTTGTGATGTAGAATGAACCTCAACTTTCATATCGAGTTGAGGTCCATTAAATTATTCCTTTATAACTTAGTTGATATTATGGACAATAAAAACACAATATATAAATTTATTGCTCTATTAATTAAATTTCAACAAAATAATCTAGTGAATGGGCGCTTCTAGGGCGGGGAAAAAAGGCTTTTTTAGTTTTCTACAAGAGGATACAATGCCTCAAGATGAGAATGATTCTATAAATGAGATTACTAAAATGGGGGCATTGGGTGATCATTTTTCGTTATTTGGCTAAAGAAGTGTTTATCACTTTGATTTCGCTAACCTCCATACTGGTGTTAATTTTTCTGAGTAATCAGCTGATTCAATATCTCAACAGGGCTGCTTCTGGAAGTATTCCTGGCGTCATTATTATGAAGTTAATGATATTGGAATTGCCCACTTTATTAAGCTTCCTGGTTCCATTAGGTTTTTATATTGCTATGCTGCTTGCATATGGCCGTTTATACGCTGAAAGTGAGATGACGGTATTAGGGGCTTGTGGCTATGGACCAAATCAATTATTAAAACACAGTTTTATTATGGCGACAGGGGTAGCCATTATTGTTGCGGTAATCATGATTTGGGGAAGTCCCTTAATTTATATTGAACGTGCCAAGTTGTTGCGTAGTACAGGAATACAAACTTTAGTACAGACGATTATGCCTGGACGTTTCCATAGCATTAATGATGGTCAGGAAGTATTTTATGTCCAGTCTATGAGCCGTGATCATACTAAGGCAGAGCAAATATTTCTGGCAAAAAAAAGTTCTGTAAATGAACAAACACGTTGGGATATATTATGGGCCGATCAAGCCTTTGCTGAAACAGATGCAAAAACAGGAGAGGACTACATTATTTTGCAAAATGGCAAAGAATACCAGGGAATTCCTGGCCAGGCGGATTATCAAGTCGCAGAATTTGGCCAATATAAAGCACGGCTACCACATCCTGTAATCAAAATTTCTGATGATCTTCGCACAATGAGCACAGCAAGTTTATTACCTTATAATAATGAAAACGTTGCCAAGGCTGCTGAATTACAATGGCGTTTATCGGTACCGATCATGGTATTTACCTTGACTTTAATTGCTGTTCCTTTGAGTCGTATTAACCCTCGTTCAGGAAAATATGCCAAGTTATTACCCGCAATTATTATTTATATTGTATATGCAAATTTATTGTTCATTGCGCGCGATGTAATGATTTCCGGAAAAACGCCACAATGGATAGGTTTATGGTGGGTACATCTGATCGTTATTTGTTTTGGATTAGTACTTAACTGGCGTAATCAGGTGAAGTTGGCATGAGTATGAAAATATTAGATCGTTACATTGCAAAAACAGTTTTAAGCTCTATTGGTTTAGTCACACTCATGTTAGTAGGGCTGCAAATTTTTATTTTATTTGTCGGTGAAATAGGTGATTTAGGGCGAGCTGACTACGGTATTGTGCAGGCAATTTTTTTTATTTTGTTACAAATGCCCTATCAAGTCTATTTATTTTTTCCCATGGCAAGCCTTCTTGGCTGTTTGATTGGGCTTGGGATTTTGGCCAATCATAGCGAATTGGTCATAATGCGTGCTTCAGGAATGTCTATTGGCCAAGTAACTTGGGCAGTTTTAAAAGCATCAGTATTACTTATCGTATTGGTTACGGTGCTAGGGGAAACTTTAGTTCCCTACTTATCTCACTATTCCAATGACTATAAGACTGCTGCAATCAGTGGAGGACAAGCATTAAGAACCGCACAGGGATCTTGGATGCGCTATGGAAATGATTTTATTTCTGTGGGTCTAATACTGCCCAATAATGTCCTCAATAACATTTATCAATTTCGTTTTGATGATCACCATCATTTAAAAATGTCTCGTTTTATTTATGAAGCCAGGTATACCTCAACAGGTTGGGTTGCTTATGGGATACAACAAACAGATTTTGATGCTGATCAAACTAAAGTCCAGACTTTTATTTCCCTTCCTTGGGACGTAGCCGTAAAACCAAAAATCTTAATGATTAGCAGTATTGAGCCTGATGAAATGACTTTAAAAGAATTGAATCGCTACATACGGGAGCAAAAACACAATCATCAGAATGTGCATAATTATCAGTTTGCTTTTTTACAACGAATTATTCAACCACTTACGACCATGGTAATGATGATCCTCGCCATCCCCTTTATTTTTGGTCCATTGCGCTCAACGACTATGGGGTCGAAACTGTTGGTGGGGGCTGCAGTGGGATTTAGCTTTCATATCTTGAGCCGTTTTTTTGGTCCGCTCAGCACTGTATTTCAGTTGCCGCCTGAATTAGCTGCTTTGGGCCCCACTTTTATTTTTGCATTATTGGGTACGTATTTGATGAAAAGAGTCAGGTAGCCTGTCTAAATAGCTATTTGATGATTTACTTCCGATTCTCCTCATCTGTTTTTGTGGTAGAATATTGATCACATAGCATAAAATATCAAAAAAATGAAAATTCAGTGTAAGTTTTGCCGACAACGCATGGAACCCACTGTTTGCTGGGAAAAAAGATTAGTCACTACAGATCAAGCGGTTTATTATTGTAGTTTATGTAACAAGCAATTATTTGTTTTAGGCGGATTTTTGGATAAACCATTTTGGCAGCGCCCCATCTATTTATGGTTTGGTAACTCATTAACCATTGATCTGATTGATTATTGGGAAAAGGCAAAAAATCTTTTAAGTGAGATGCATCTTGGTAAATTAATTTACTTTATTTTATCCATAATTTTGACAGTAATTGCTTATTTCTTTTTTATGTAAAATGACTGTTCCTCTGTTCGCGTATTGCGCGTGTTACACTACTTGCCCAGCGGCCCATCCCGATGACCAAGCCCATTGAAAATTATATCCTCCTAACCAACCGGTAACATCCAAGGCTTCGCCAATGAAATAAAGCCCTGGAATATCTTGAGCTTCCATAGTTTTGGAAGAAATTGCATGGCAGTCTATACCACCAATAGTGACTTCAGCAGTACGATATCCTTCAGTCCCATTAGGTTTTACCAACCAAGAGTTAAGTTGTTTTGTTACAGATTCCAAATGATGATTTGAGAGTTCAGCAAGTTTCTTTTCAGCAAGTTCTGGTGAAATAAAGAGTTCGATAACGCGTTTAGGTAAATGTGTAGACAAGATAGAGTTTAATTGTTTCTGTGGTTTTTCAGTTCGCGCACTTTTTAAGTAATTCAAGAGATTGATTTCAGGCAGTAAATTGATACAAATATGTTCCCCTGCATGCCAATAAGAGGATAATTGTAAAATTGCAGGGCCGCTCAAACCGCGATGAGTAAATAAGGTATTTTCACGAAATTCAATACGCGCATTTTTAACTAAACTATCAATACTAATCCCGGAAAGCAGGGCAATTCTTTCTTTTTCTAATACGTCCAGAGTAAGAGGAACCAATCCAGCGCGCGTAGGCCATACTTTAATCCCAAATTGCTCTGCAACTTTATAGGCAAATGGGCTGGCTCCCATGGTAGGTATGGACAACCCCCCACTGGCAATAACTAGAGATTGACAGTGGAATATCCCTTTAGTGGTATGCAGTTTAAAGCTTTGTGATTTTTGAATTTTTTCTACACTGGTATTTAGGTGGATCTCGACCCCTGCGACATCACACTCTTTAAGCAACATATCTACAATGTCTTTTGATTTATTATCGCAAAATAATTGCCCTAAAGTTTTTTCATAGAAAGGAATTTTATGTTTTTTAACAAGCTCAATAAAATCCCATTGAGTGTAGCGGGTTAAAGCAGATTTAAAAAAATGAGGGTTATGGGAATTGTATTTTTCAGGTTCAATATAATAATTCGTAAAATTACAACGGCCTCCTCCCGACATTAAAATTTTTTTACCTGCTTTATTCGCATGATCCAATACTAGGACTTTACGGTAACGTTTGCCCGCTTCAATGGCACACATTAAACCTGCAGCACCTGCACCTATAATAATGACATCGACTGCTTCCATATTGAATTGACTTGTGTTAAACCTAAACATGTGCAAGGGTAACATGCGATGTGCGTGATTCAAAGTGTTGTTCTTGAGCATAAAGGGATTTTTTATGCAACTTTTTCATTATAAATGCATTTTATGTATGTTCTAAAACGTCTTTTAGCGATCGTATTAGGTGTCATTGTATTGCCATTACGTATCTTGGTATACAATGCGCTTTATGAAGCGATTGCATTTCTTTTGGGAGTTGCTGGGGTAATCAGCTTACCCATTTATTTGGCATCTGTTTTTAAGGATCTCGGGGTTTCTACTGCGAAGAATTTTCTACTGACTACAGTGGTTATTTTTCCACTTGTAGCGGCAGTAATGGCAACTACTTTTGCAGTTATAACCGCTTTTTTGGTTTACAATACTGCAATCAACATGCTTGAATCGTTCTGGCTTGGTTTTAGGAGTGGATTACTGCATGAGATGGATGGTTTTTGGAATGCGTTCGCTTTGCAACATACTTTAACGCAAGACATCGATTTACATACGAGGGCTTTTCAAGCCGGTTTGCATGCAGATGACTTAATCGATGATGTTGATTTTGATGGCTTCCAACGAATAAGAGGAGAATTACAAGATGTTGTTGTAGTAAAGGAGGATTTGGAAGTTCCAGATTTAGAAAGCAAGGGCCCAAGGGAATCCCATACATTATTAAATGATAGTGAATTAGAAAAAATCAACACACTCATAAAGGAATTGACCAATCCCCAAGATCCTTTATCTCCAGAAGAAAAACGACAGTTGGATGCTTTAAAAACTTTGTACACTCAATATAACGATTTATCAAAAAAGCTGGAGGATGTACGAACTGCTTTAATGGAGAATGATAAAACCCGGATTAAGGATGAAATGATAGCCTATAATGAGGTAGAAACACCTATATTATTGGTGAAACAATATATGAAAGAGGAACAGTGGCATAATGTTCCTGCAAACAGCTATGTTACTGATAAGGAAAGTTTATTGCATTGGTTAAAGCAAAATCCAAAACACCCTCTCAACAAAGATCTTCTGAAAAAACCAGAACCTTATAACAAAATGGTAACACGATATACTTGGTATGAACTGACCAAAAAAGATTGCTCCTCCCAAGAATTAACTGAGGCTGCTGCCCAAATGAATGATTTGGTTCATGCTTTAACTCCTCTATTATCTCGGCAAAAAATAAATCGAGGACTAGGCAGCGTACCCCAATCATTTTTTGGTCTAGGGGACAATAATTCTGAATCACCTACAGCACAATTGGATAATACGTTAACAGATCAGATTTTGGGATAATGCTAAGGTAATCTTTTTGCAAGAATAAATTGAACATTATTGTTCTTTTTCTTCTTTTATTCATAATTATGATATTAATTTAAGCTTATACTGTAAGTATTCAAGTGATCTATTTTAAGGACCATCATCATGAATGAACTGGATATTTTGCAATTATTTTATGATGAGATGAAAAATCGCAGTGCGACTCGAGATCAAGTTTTTTTAAATATGGAAGAGGAGGCAGCAGCAATGCTTTCTCAAAAATTAGGACAATCTGTATCTGTTGCCGATCTGCAAAAATTAACGGATATATGCATCGCTAATGAATGGCTGGAGCGAACGACCGCTGATCCTAATTATAAATATTTATCATTAACTGAAGCAGGGCTACAAGTTATTTTAGCGAATCAGTACAGCTAGCCTGGAAAAGCAGTTGAGTTCTATTGTGCCAACTAATAGCACCGAATCTACTGGATTTTTAGCTTGCTCGCTACGAACTCAACTGCTTTTTCTAGGTTAATTGCATATCAAGGGTATAAACTTTAAGCAAAAGTAGGTAAAATGCATCATTTTATTCTTTTTTGTTGTCGATATGCCAAAACGAACCGATATTAAATCCATTCTTATCCTTGGAGCAGGCCCTATTGTAATAGGACAAGCTTGTGAATTTGATTACTCTGGAACCCAAGCAGTACGTGCCTTAAAGGAGGAAGGTTATCGGGTTATCTTGGTCAACTCCAATCCAGCTACCATCATGACGGATCCAGAACTCGCAGATGCGACTTATGTTGAGCCGGTATCCTGGAAAGAAGTAGCACGTATCATTGAAATTGAACGCCCGGACGCGCTTTTGCCTACTATGGGCGGGCAGACGGCGCTTAACTGCGCTCTGGATTTAGTACGTGAGGGAGTTTTAGCAAAGTATCATGTTGAAATGATCGGCGCAACACGAGAAGCGATTGATCGTGCTGAAGATAGAGAAAAATTTCGTCAATTAATGATTAAAATTGGCTTGGATATGCCGCGTTCGGCGATTGCCCATAGCATGGAAGAAGCAATCCAGGTTCAAGCACAATTGGGTTATCCGGCAATTATTCGTCCCTCCTTTACTATGGGAGGCAGCGGCGGTGGTATTGCTTATAACCGTGAAGAATTTGAAGAAATTTGTATGCGTGGATTAGAGCTATCGCCAACTCATGAGTTATTGATTGATGAATCAGTACTCGGTTGGAAAGAATTCGAAATGGAAGTAGTACGCGATAAAAATGATAATTGCATTATTGTCTGTACCATTGAAAACTTTGATCCTATGGGCGTTCATACTGGCGATTCAATTACTGTAGCTCCTGCACAAACACTCACTGATAAAGAATATCAACGCATGCGAGATGCCGCCATTAAAGTGTTACGTGCTGTAGGGGTTGATACAGGAGGTTCAAACGTACAATTTGCTGTTAATCCAGAAGATGGGCGAATGCTTGTGGTTGAAATGAACCCCAGGGTTTCTCGAAGCTCTGCTTTGGCCTCCAAGGCAACTGGTTTTCCTATTGCAAAAGTTGCTGCAAAACTGGCTGTTGGTTACACGCTTGATGAGTTAAAGAATGAAATTACTGGGGGTAAGACGCCGGCTTCGTTTGAGCCAAGCATTGATTATGTAGTCACTAAAGTGCCACGATTTAATTTCGATAAATTCCCACAAACTTCAGATACCCTGACGACGCAAATGAAGTCAGTTGGTGAGGTGATGGCAATTGGATCCAATTTTCAGGAGTCCTTACAAAAAGCAATACGAGGTTTAGAGATAGGGCGTTGTGGTTTGCATCCCTTATTCAAGAAAAGCGATTTAGCGCGTTTAAGAGGCCATTTGCGAGCACCAACTCCTGATAGGCTTTGGTATATCGCTGATGCGTTTAGAAATGAGATGACCCTTGAAGAAATTCATCAGGAAAGTCGTGTTGATCCCTGGTTTTTGGCACAAGTCGAGGAACTGGTCGCTCTGGAGCGTTCTGTGACCGGGAAGAAATTGGCAGATATCGATGCACTTACTTTACGCCTGCTGAAGCGACGTGGTTTTGCCGATGCTTATTTGGCTAGAATATGGTCGTGTACTGAAGAGGAAGTACGTAAGCAACGAAAAGAACTGGGGATTGTTCCGGTTTACAAACGGATTGATTCCTGTGCTGGTGAATTCCCCAGCGATACCGCGTATATGTATTCGTGTTATGAAACCAGTTGCGAGGCTCGCCCTGATTCTGATAAGAAAAAAATTATGATTCTCGGCGGTGGCCCTAATCGAATTGGTCAGGGAATTGAATTTGATTATTGTTGTGTGCATGCAGCCATGGCTCTTAGGAAAGCAGGGTGCCAGACTATTATGGTTAATTGTAACCCTGAAACAGTGTCTACCGATTTTGATACCTCCGATCGTTTGTATTTTGAACCTGTGACTCTAGAAGATGTTTTAGGTATTGTAGATGTAGAAAAACCGGAGGGAGTTATTGTCCATTACGGTGGGCAAACCCCTTTAAAGTTAGCACGGGCATTAGAAGCAAACGGAGTCAAAATAATTGGGACATCCCCTGATGCAATTGATAGGGCAGAAGACAGGGATCGGTTTCAAAAATTAGTCACTGAATTGAAATTACATCAACCTGATAATGGTACTGTGCGTAGTGAGGCAGAAGCCATTGCTTTGGCAAATAAGATCGGTTATCCGTTAGTAGTAAGACCTTCCTATGTTCTTGGGGGGCGCGCTATGGAAGTGGTTTATCAAGAAGATGATTTGCGCCATTATTTATCGCATGCAGTTGCTGTATCCAATGATTCTCCCGTATTGTTGGATAAATTTTTAAATGATGCAATTGAAGTAGATATTGACGCAGTTTGTGATGGCAAAGAAGTGTTAATTGGTGCGGTAATGGAGCACATAGAACAGGCTGGTATTCATTCAGGGGATTCAGCCTGTACTTTACCCCCATTTAGTCTTAGTGTTGTGGTACAACAGGATTTAATGGAGCAAATGCGTCAAATGGCATTGAATTTAGGGGTAGTGGGTTTGATTAATGCGCAGTTTGCTATTCAAGCGGATGACATTTATGTTCTGGAGGTAAACCCAAGAGCTTCACGGACGGTTCCTTTTGTTTCCAAAGCAACAGGATTACCTTTGGCCAAAATTGCAGCTCTTTGCAAGCTGGGTGTTAGCTTAAAAGAACAAGGTTTAAGTCAAAATCACCACATGCCATCCTTTTATTCAATTAAGCTTCCTGTTTTCCCTTTTATCAAATTTTCTGGGGTAGACTCTATTCTTGGCCCTGAAATGAAATCTACAGGGGAAGTAATGGGTATTGCCAGACGTTTTGGACAAGCTTATGCTAAAGCACAATTGGGAGCAGGTTCTAACATACCCAAGCGTCGTCGTGCGTTTGTTTCCGTTAGAGATGCCGATAAAACGCGAGTAGGTGAAATTGCCAAGCGATTGATTGAATTAGGTTTTGAAATCATTGCAACACGTGGCACAGCTTTGGCTTTACAAGCAGCGGGGGTTGATTGTCGCCGCGTATTTAAGGTGAATGAAGGCAGACCACATGTTTTAGATTTTATTAAAAATAACGAAATTGATTTTATTGTGAATACAACTGAGGGCAAGCAAGCGATCGCTGATTCTTTTGCAATTAGACGCAATGCATTACAACATAAGGTTAGCTATACTACAACCTTATCAGGTGCTGAGGCTGCTTGTTTGGCCATGAAATATGAGGATAGAGAAACTGTAACGCGTTTGCAGGATTTACATTAACAAACACACTGCATCCAAGTTACACTTATCGCTAAATTTAATGATCTCATTTTCTCCTGAGGAGCGAATGAGATTAAAAAATAAATTACCAGGGAATTATTTTTTGAGGTAGATATGAGCAAACACCCTATGACAGTTGAAGGTGCGGAAGCACTTAATTCAGAATTACAGCGTTTAAAATTTATTGATAGGCCTCGTATTGTTGAAGCGATTGCGACAGCTAGGGCACATGGCGATTTGAAAGAAAATGCCGAATATCATGCAGCCCGAGAACAGCAGAGCTTTAATGAGGGGCGTATTCAAGAACTGGAGGCAAAATTATCCCATGCCCAAATTATTGATATCAGCAAATTGCCTAATAACGGCAAGGTAGTCTTTGGTTGTACCGTTACAGTATGCCATATTGCAACAGACGCAAAGGTAACCTACAAAATTGTCGGTGAAGATGAGGCCGACATTAAGCAGAATAAAATCTCCTACAGTTCTCCTATTGGCCGTGCTTTAATTGGCAAGGAATTAGATGATACAGTCACCGTAAATACACCAGGGGGTATGGTGGAATATGAAATAATTGATGTGGAATACATCTAAGTAGCCAATCGCCCCTCGCCTTCCATACTTACTTCTTGCCACGGCTCCGCATAGGCTGGGCTGTTAGGCCCAGCTTTATCGATTGTATTGCCCAAATGCGTCATGATGTGACCTAGGTTTCCTTAAGGAAAACCCAGGTTAACTCTTTGATTAAGGTTGAAATACTTCTTGCTGAATACCGCCGACAACCCATTGAGTGCTGTTAGGGAATTGACGGAAATGCCAAATTTCATCAAGTTGGCTAATAGGTTCATCATCTTCTTTTATGGAACCAGTGAAGTGAACGCTTGCAATGAGTGAATTAGATTGTTTTGAAACATCAAGCAACTTAGCGTCTAAA
The DNA here is from genome assembly GCF_001648595.1 of Legionella bozemanae. Taxonomy (GTDB): domain Bacteria; phylum Pseudomonadota; class Gammaproteobacteria; order Legionellales; family Legionellaceae; genus Legionella; species Legionella bozemanae. The sequence goes on from NZ_LBAW01000002.1 coordinate 129,845, forward strand.
GTGATGACTTCGGTTTTATTCGATGCATTTCCACGCTCTTCTAATTGCATTTTGATTTCTGCAAATACTTCGGGTGCTGTGAATTCACTTAAATCTTGAAGGTTTTTTTGGTCATAAGCAGCTTGTAAACGGTTGAATGTCACTTTAGCTTCACGTAAAAAGCTTTCAGGTACAAAACCTTCAGGGTATTGAGCAAAGTTATTGCCGGAGCTGCTCTCTGAACTGCTGTTAAATGATTGGGTAAAATGATTAAAAGGATTTTGGTTAAAAGGATTGGTTTGTCCTTGTCCTGATTGAAAACCTGGCTGCATTCTTTTACGGAAAAAGCCAATAACAAAAAAGAGAATTGCACCAACAATTAACCAGGACAAGATCCCATTGGCAAAACCATGGCCCATAAATAAACTGGTAAGCAAGCCGCCAATTAATAAGCCACTAAGTAATCCCCCCCATCTGCTGGGATTTTTTGTGCTTTGTCCAAGAATACTTGATTTCTGTACCTTCTTTGGTGAAAACAAGGCACTTTGGGAGCGCTGTATGCCAAAACTTCTGCCGGCACCAAAGCGTTTAGCAGAGGCTTCGTTAACGAGCAGTCCAAAGCTTAGTAAGGCAATAAGTAAACAAGAAATAAACGTACGCATAGTATGAGACCTTCTTTTAAATAGAGTTGATAAGTATATATGAATTCGGATGAATCTGTCTCTTTATGATTAAAATTTTAGCTAAGCTCTGGTTTTAAGAATTAAACTATAGATTCATTCAATGTAAATCCATTTAGAATTCCTGGAGTAAATGGATTAACCTGATTATTTGTTTTTAACAGGTAGCGTCCCGAGTTGCTGTTGATTTCAAAGAGAATTTGCAAGCTGGAACTGTCTTGTTCATCAACGAGAACATTCACTTTTTCGAGCAGTTTAAATAAAGCCCAGATGCCTTGTTCTGCGAGTTCATAGTGATTACCCTCAATTGAATTAAGAGCAAGTTTGGCGTGGGATTGAGGCCAGGTAAAACGAGTAACAGAGTCAGTGCTTTGATTATCAGTTAGTTTTGTGCTGCCAATCTGAAGCTCCAGGTTTGCAACTACAGGATCAAGGCTAATTTTTTGCAGGCTAAAATCAATTTTACTTTCTTCACCATGGTCAGGGAAAAACATATTGGTAATAATATTCGCACGTATCAGCGCATCTAATGTTTCCGATGCGATAGGTAACACGGAGTCATTTACTGCTTTAGGCTTCCATTCTGCATTGGAAATATCCAAAAATGGTTTGACATAGTTTTCAGTAAATGAATTTAATGCACCATGGGTAGAAAAGAAATGATTGAAATCGTTTATTGCAATTTCTTCTTGTTGTGATGCATCAAAAGGATAGCGTCTGGCAATAGTGGTTTGGAATTCTCTATAAACGGTTTGTTGCCATTGTTGGTTGATGTACTGACGACTGTCTTTGATCAGAATTCCCCACGTGTCGCTTGCTAATTGTTTTGTCCAGGTGCTTAGAGGTTCGGGTAATTGTCGTGCTTGATTATAAAGCAAACTTACTGGATCCGAGGCAGTGTCACTAGCAAAACGTGTTTTAGTAATATTAAACGCGGTTTTCCCTCCATCATTTATCATGGATAAAGTAGAAATAAAGCGCTCCAAATCAACGATTTTCAGACTTAATTCTTTAGTGCTGGAAAGGCTCATTAAGTTTAAATCAGTAAATTGATTGGCAATAGATTGATTGAATAGTGATGTGCTATTGCTCAAGTCAGCCTTGGTTTCCTGTTGAATTAAGCTGATCATTTTGCTTAGTGCATGAGATTGTTCCAGATTTTTAACTACCTGTCGGCCTGCTTGATAATCCTGATAATGCAAAGGTTGTGATTTGCGCATAAACGTTTGCCACCAGGTGACATAATCAAAACAATATGCCTGAGTTATCATTTCCTGTAATTGGTTTAAATCATTGCGTGCAAGAACCCAGTTTTCTTTTTGCAGACTGTGGCTAATATCAGGGATTTTTTGCATCACTTCATTAAAACCTGAGCGGGTAAAGTAACTCGGTAATTCGTTAGTAGCCAATACAAAACCATTAATTGCAATTTTTTGTTTGGCATTAGGTAAAAACTCTTTTGCGATAGAGTAATAGAGGTAACTGGTGGGCAATGCGTTTAAATAATTCCTGGCATCACTAATTACTTGTGGTTTTACGGGTATATTTTTGAGTGGTTTGCTTAATAAGTGTTTTAATAGTGCCAACTGTTTGTTTAAAGAACTTTCAGGTTGCTTTTTCCATTGAGCAGCAAACCAATCATGTACTTGCATTGCTGAAAAATGTTCTGGTTGGCTCAGCATCAGATAAATTTTCAAGGCGTTATAACGAACGATAGGGGTGTTCCCTGAATTATTGATTACGTCTTCTAGCTCGCTGATTAATGAGGGTAAAAATTCGCCATGGAGGCGGTTTTCAGCATTGTGGTGCAAATTATGTTTTAATTGATGCACTGTGGGTAGCGACAAGGAATTACTAGAAATATTGCTTATCGTTTTTGCAGCCTTGGATAAATGATAAAGGGCCTGCTTTTCTTTATTTTTCTGACTATTAAGGACATCATAAGCAAGTAATTCTTTACTTGCTTCATCCAATAAATAAGCTGTTTTATAATGGTTGTAGCTTAAGATCAGCAAGCTGATTCCAGCAATACTTGCAGTAATTGCAATAATGGGTTTTTGCGAAAACTTTCTGACTTGTGGAATTTGACTGCAATGTTCCTGAATGGTTTTTAGTGCCCCTTCAACAAAATAGGCTCTGAAATTTGTCGCTTGCGGAAATGTATCTTGGACTACCAATGCATATTCGTGTTGAATTTTCTTATTGAGGCGGTCAATACTCACGCCACCTTGCTCTGCACTACTAAAATAAATGGAATGTAAATTAAAAAGTTTGGGCGAAATCCCCTGAATTAATGCTTGAATAGGAGCACGTAAGCTGGCTACCTGTAAAGGAAATTCTCGAATTAAACTGCGCCTCATTGTAGAACGCGCAGGATGCATTTTGTTAATTACTTGTTGGCCAAGTTGTTCGGTCAGCTGATTGAATTGTAATGAGTATGCTTCTATTTTTTTCTTTAATTCATTTCTGCAATCAAGCGAAAACCCTAAGGGTTTCGATAAATCGGCTGTATGTTCTGATTGGTAAAATTCGGTGAATCCAGCAAGGGTATCCATTTTGGTAAACATCAGCGCAAGATTAATGGAATAACCCAGGTTAGTTCCAAATCGTGCCAACAGTTGCAAATGCGCTTTTTTCTGTTCTGCAAACTGACTTGGATCCGCGATAAGCAAGTCGTTTACATCAATGCATAAAACAAGACCAGTAATTTTTAGATATGTATTGCACCGATTTAATTGCTTCAGGGTAGTCAATAATAAGGTTTTGCTGTTGGTAAGCCAATTTTCACCAAGTTCAATAATGATCCCTTTCTGATTAAAATATATTTTGGCATGTTGTTCGCTAAAAACAGGTATTTCTTCCATATTACTTTGCTTTAATATGGCCGACTTTCCTTGGGCATTTTTGCCGGTAATCACTATAAAAGACAACTGATTGCTTTGTGGCTTTAATTGTGAAAGTATTTTTTTTATAGCATCACATAATGCGCGTAAAGAATTGTCCATCAGCTATCCAGAAGAGCAAGTTGGGTATGTCCAAATAAAACATTTTTTGCTTTATTTTCCAATAAGTACTGGCTGGTCAAAAAAGCAAGTGTTACCACAGTAACCGCCGTAATCAAAGTTATTATGACTGCTTTATAATTTTTTTTAACAACTTTGGGTATAGGGTTTTCATTAAACAAACGGCGTGGTTGATTAAAACGATTTTGCTGAATTATTTGATAAAGATCTTCAATATAGTTATCCAAAACCTGTCGCCCGTCAGGTTTGAGATGGTAATGACCCTCAAAGCCAATGATCAGAAGAAAATAAACCAATTCAATAAGGTCAAGGTATTGGTTTGGCCGTTCTTTTATGTAATTAAGGATTTCAAAAAAACGATGTTGTGGTTGCGCACTATCATTAGAGAGCGGTGTAAAGGCTTTAAATTCAGCAGTAATTTGATAGACACGCATGTAATTTTTACCCAGGATTTCATCTATGGTCGCTGCCATTAAATAATGCGCGATGGCAGCAAAGTCTGCCGGATATTTCGATGCATCCATCTTGCTCTGAAAAGCAAGAAGTTCATGTTCAATATTGTCTCTGATATCCTCAATAGCAGGTAATGAAGGGCTAAGACAGAGTCGTTCTAGCAGCGATAAAAGAGGGCCAGCTGCCGCAACTAAAGCGTTAGTAGAAAAAGGAGCAATAAATAATTTGGAGCGATAGTAACCTTGCGGGACAAGCATTGTTCCCGAATCAACAAGTTGACTGCTGACCAATGAGGCTGGATAATGCGCAACGGTCATGGTCTTGCTCCTAGTAGGTCCTGATTCACGCATGAATTCTATTGCAAACACTCGAAGTTTAAAAGAAGATGATACGTTATATATCGCTTATAGTTCAAGTGAGTCAAGTTTTTAAACTGGTAATGTGCTGCTAGCCAAAGTCACGATCTGGATTGCCGATGCTTTACCTAGAGAATGGGCCTTAAGGATGGTCTCTCTCATCTACAGGAATGACACGTATTCCTTGTACCAAAGTTAAAATGAGAACAGAAATCCAATAGAGTTGCTGTTATTGTTGAATTTATTTGCATCCCTTATGAACAATAAGGTACTATTCGGGTTTGCCAAATATAGAACTATTTTGGTACTATATTTATAATATGGATAGAAAATTGATCAAGCGGGAGTTTTGTTTCAAATTAAGACTTATTTAGTACTAGATTATTCGATTTTGAGGTGTTATGCTGCGCATCAGCAAGTTGGCCGATTATGGAACAGTTGTGATGGTTTATCTCGCCAGGCACGCGCAAGAATTATGTAATGCTCGTGACATTGCATTACATACTCATCTGACTGTACCTACGGTAAGTAAAATTTTAAAACGTTTAACCAGTGCAGGTTTGTTAACTTCAGTACGCGGAGTGACTGGAGGATATCGATTGCGACGGCCTGCAACTGAAATTTCTGTGTCGCAAATAATTTTTGCATTGGAAGAACATCGTGGTTTCACAGAGTGCAGTTTGCAACCTAATGATTGTTCATTACAAGGTGTTTGCACTATTCAGGGTAATTGGCGATTAATTAGCCAAGCAATTGAAACCGCTTTGGATAGTGTAAGTTTAGCCACTTTGGCTAAACCAACTTTGCAAGCACATGATGTGGAGCGAGTTCTACAATTGGCAAGTGGAGTTAATCGTGGCTAAAAGCAGTGAGCAAATTAATTCTCTGCTCGATAGAGAATATCAACATGGGTTTACAACCGACATTGAAGTAGATACTTTTGAGCCTGGACTGGACGAGGACGTTATTCGTCGTTTGTCAGCAATTAAAGGTGAGCCAGAATTTTTGCTTGAATGGCGTTTAAAAGCCTATAGGCATTGGTTAACCATGTCACCTCCTCAATGGTCCAGCGTGCATTATCCGCCTGTGGATTATCAGGCTATTTCGTATTATTCAGCGCCTAAAAAGAAAAAAGATGCGCCCAAGAGTCTGGATGAGGTTGATCCTGAGTTACTAAGAACTTATGAGAAACTGGGCATTCCTTTAAGAGAACAAGAAATGCTGGCTGGCGTTGCTGTAGATGCTGTTTTTGATAGTGTTTCCGTGGCAACTACGTTTAAAGCGAAACTCGCTGAAAAAGGGGTTATTTTTTGTCCTATCTCTGAAGCAGTACATAAATATCCAGAGCTGCTCATGCAATATTTAGGCTCAGTGGTACCTTATCGTGATAATTTTTATGCTGCTTTGAATTCGGCTGTATTTAGTGATGGTTCTTTTGTGTATGTTCCCAAAGGGGTGCGTTGCCCGATGGAATTATCGACTTATTTTCGAATTAATGCTGCCTCTACAGGACAATTTGAGCGTACTTTGATTATCGCTGATGTGGACAGTTATGTTTCTTATCTTGAAGGCTGTACCGCACCCATGCGTGATGAAAATCAACTCCATGCTGCTGTAGTAGAATTGGTTGCTATGGATGGGGCACAAATTAAATATTCTACGGTGCAAAACTGGTATCCAGGGGATAAGGAAGGAAAAGGAGGTATTTATAATTTTGTGACAAAACGCGGCGCTTGCCGAGGCAAACGTTCCAAAATTTCCTGGACGCAAATTGAAACAGGCTCAGCAATTACCTGGAAATATCCCAGTGTGATTTTACAAGGAGATGATTCCGTTGGAGAGTTCTATTCAGTTGCCTTAACCAATAATTATCAACAAGCTGATACCGGCACAAAAATGATCCATATTGGCAAAAACACGCGTTCAACGATTATTTCCAAAGGGATCAGTGCTGGACGTGCACATAATGCTTATCGCGGTTTGGTTCGTATTGCACCAACAGCAACGAATGCGCGTAATTATACTCAGTGCGACTCAATGCTTATGGGCTCTGAATGTTCCGCACATACTTTTCCTTATATAGAGGTCAAGAATCCTACAGCACAAGTAGAACATGAAGCAACTACTTCCAAGATCAGTGAAGAGCAATTGTTTTATTGTCAACAGAGAGGAATCGATACAGAGGATGCTGTTTCGATGATTGTAAATGGTTTTTGTAAGCAGGTATTAAAAGAATTGCCTATGGAATTTGCGGTGGAAGCGACTAAATTGCTAGGTCTAAGTTTAGAAGGGGCAGTAGGTTAATATGTTAAAAATCAAAGACTTAAATGTTGAAATAAATGACCAATCCATTTTAAAAGGCATTAATCTTCAGGTAAATGCAGGTGAAGTTCATGCCATTATGGGACCTAATGGTTCAGGCAAAAGTACGCTGTCTAAAGTATTAGCTGGCCATCCTTCTTATCAAGTGATTAGTGGAGAAATAAATTATTTAGGACAGGATTTGACCCCATTGTCTCCCGAAGAAAGAGCGCGTGCCGGTATTTTTTTGTCGTTTCAATATCCAGTGGAAATACCTGGTGTCACGAACGTGAACTTTCTTAAAGCTTCTGTTAATGCAGTACGCAAAGGCCAGGGGAAAAATACACTGGATGCCATTGAATTCCTGTCATTCATTCGGGAGAAATGCCAGTTACTGGAAATGGATGAAAGCTTTCTTTATCGCAGCATTAATGAAGGGTTTTCGGGCGGAGAAAAAAAACGTAATGAAATTTTACAGATGGCCGCTTTGGAACCAAGGCTTGCTATTCTTGATGAAACCGATTCAGGCTTGGATATTGATGCGCTACGTATTATTTCGCATGGTGTTAATGCAATGCGTTCCCCAGAACGTTCCATTATTTTAGTGACGCATTATCAGCGCTTGCTTGATTATATTGAGCCAGATTTTATCCATGTGCTGGTAAATGGTCGTATTATTATGTCTGGGGATAAATCATTAGCACTTGAATTAGAGAAAAAAGGGTACAGCTGGCTTGAGGAAACGGTGTAGTGATATGAGCGAGATTTTGGATTTTTACCAACAACGAGCAAAAGCGGGGCTATCTACTTTGCCCTGGCTTGCCCAATTGCAAACTAAGGCATTAATGGATTTGAATCGACGTGGATTTCCAACGCGACATGATGAAGATTGGAAATATACCAGTGTCGAGGCATTATTAAATCAGCCTTTTATGCGTTTTAATACTGCAGATAACCTCAAGGAACCTGCAGCTGCGGCCTGTACGGATGACATAAACTCTGATTTACCAATAAATCAGTATATGTTGATTCGCAACGGACTCATTTCGGGTGTGGAGCAGCTTGCCAAGACCTTACCTAAAGGGGTATTAGTTCTTCCTTTAGCTGTTGCATTAACACAACATCCAGAATTGCTTAAGCCTTATCTGGGAACTGTTTTAAAACAAGAGCATGGTTTTCATTATTTAAATACAGCGATGATTCACTGTGGTGTGTTGATTTATATTCCATCAGGTATTGTTCTTGAAGAACCCATAGCCTTAACTCATGTGCAGACACAAACGAATCAAGCAGTTTATTTGCGACATTTGATTGTTGCTGAGGAAAACAGTCAGGCTGTAATAATTGAAGATTATCAAGGTTTGGCTGATTGTTGCTATTTGACGAATACGGTAACCGAGATTGTTGTTGGTGCTGGTGCAAAATTAACGCATTATACCCTGCAAAGAGAAAGTAAATCTGCTTTTCATATAGGTCATCTTTCGGTGAAACAATCAGAAGGCAGTGAATTTGCCAATCATTCTTTAAGCCTTGGCGGACAATGGGTTCGTTCTGATATCAGTTTGTATTTGCACGAAGAAAAAGCACATTCTTTGATGAATGGGATTTATGCTCCTGCTGAAGGGCAACATGTGGACCATCATACCACCGTGCAGCATCTGGTGCCTTCTTGCAGTAGTGAACAGGATTATAAAGGAATTCTCACTGGGCGTTCGCGTGCAGTATTTAATGGTAAGGTATTTGTTGCTAAAGATGCACAGCATACTGATGCCAAACAACAAAATAAAAACCTATTACTCTCAGCAAATGCAGAAGTGGATACCAAGCCGCAGTTGGAAATTTTTGCTGATGATGTACTGTGCTCTCATGGTGCAACGGTTGGACAATTGGATGAGGAAGCCTTGTTTTATTTGGCAACTCGTGGGATTGGTCGGCTTGAAGCATCGCATTATTTAATTCATGCTTTTGCTCGTGATAATCTGCGGCTTATTCCCCATCGCCAATTAGCGGACTACATGGGGCATTTATTAACACAACAGTTGGGGTAAGCGAAATGGACGCCTTGGATATTCATGCAATTCGTAGAGATTTCCCTACACTCAATCAAAAAGTAAATGATTTTGATTTAATTTATTTTGATAATGCGGCAACGGCACAGAAACCTAAAGCGGTAATTGAGGCTATTTCTCATTATTATGAACATGATAATTCGAATGTACATCGCGGTGTGCATACTTTAAGCGTCAGAGCAACAGAAAGTTACGAAGCTGCCCGCTCCAAAGTGAAGCGCTTTATCAATGCAAATTCACCACGTGAGTGCATTTTTGTACGTGGAACAACTGAAGCGATTAATTTGGTAGCACAAAGCTTGGTTGCACCGCGTATTTTACCTGATGAAGAAATATTAATTACGCATATGGAACATCATTCCAATATTGTTCCTTGGCAGATGGTTTGTAAAAAAAGCGGAGCCAAGCTGCAGGTTGCGCCCATTTCACTTGATGGTGAAATTTTATTGGATGAGTTTGCCAAGAAATTAAATAAGAACACTAAATTTGTGGCAATTTCGCATGCTTCTAATGCTTTGGGCACTATTAATCCCATTAAAGAAATGATTAAGATGGCGCATGAGTATGGAGCCGAAGTATTAGTTGATGGCGCACAAGCGGTCCCTCATTTTTCTGTAGATGTGCAAGATTTAGGATGCGATTTTTACGCTTTTTCCGGACATAAGTTATATGGCCCTACAGGTATTGGTGTGCTATGGGGTAAAGAAGAGCTTCTGAATGCCATGTCTCCTTATCAAGGAGGGGGCGAGATGATTAATTCCGTTACTTTTGAAGCAACAGAGTACGCTGCAGTGCCAAGTAAATTTGAAGCCGGTACCCCTGATATTGCCGGCGCAATTGGCTTAGGCGCTGCTATAGATTATTTAGAATCTTTGGATATGGAAGCAATCATCGTTTATGAACAAGAGTTGTTAGAATATGCAACGGCCGGAGTTCGGGCGAGCGGATTTAATATTATTGGAACCGCCAAACAAAAAGTTCCCGTTGTCGCTTTTGTACATGGAACAATTCATGCTCATGATATTGGCACTATTTTAGATAGTGAAGGAATCGCAATACGGAGCGGCCATCATTGTGCCATGCCGTTGATGGATTTTTATAATGTTGCGGCTACTTCACGTATTTCTCTGGCATTTTATAACACCAAAGAGGAAATTGATGCATGCATACACGCATTGCATCGGGTTAAAGAGGTATTTGCATGAGTGCTGAATTGCGAGAACTTTATCAAGAAATCATTATCGATCACAATCGCAATCCGCGTCATCATTATGAAATGAAAGATGCGACGGCACAAGCGAATGGTTTTAACCCTTTATGCGGGGATAAATTAACGGTGTATGCCAAAATAGAAGGGGATGTGATTGTTGAGTTAAGTTTTCTGGGATGTGGTTGCGCTATATCCCAAGCATCCGCTTCTTTGATGACTGACTCGATCAAAGGGAAAACTATAGAAGAAGCGCATGAAATGTTTCATCGCTTTCATCATATGTTGACTCAAAATGAAGAAAGTCAGTTACGTTATATGGATAAGTTGACGGTACTTGCAGGAGTAAAGGCTTATCCGGCACGGGTAAAATGTGCTACCTTGGCGTGGCATACTTTGGAAGCTGCATTGAATAAAGACAGCAATGTGGTGAAAACAGAATAAGGACAGTTTCCATTTCTACTATCTTGGCCAAACTGTCCTGATTTTCTGCGATCCGATGCTCACATACTGCATGTATGCTGTGCTTCGGTTCTCGAAAAATCAGGCCATTTTGGCTCAAGCTAGCGAACTGGGGAAAAAGTCCCAAGGGAAATATCAGACCGTAGCCCGGGTGCAGCGAAGCGAAGCCCGGGAATAATGACATCACCGATCCCGGGTTTCGCTTCGCTGCACCCAGGCTACAGTTACCCAGAAAAACGTAGGTACTTTATGTTTGGTTTTAAGAAAAAACAGGATAAGGAATTACTGGAAGAAGCCATCGTTAATGCGCTTAAGGGTATTTATGACCCTGAGATTCCTGTTAACATTTATGATTTAGGTTTAATTTACAATGTTTCGATTGATGATGATGCGCATGTCGCAATTCAAATGACCTTAACTACTCCTGGCTGCCCTGTGGCACAAACTTTTCCAGGGACAGTAGAGCAAGCAGTCAACAAAGTAGAAGGTGTTCGTGATTGCTCTGTAGAGTTGGTCTGGGAGCCGCCTTGGACTCAAGAAAGAATGACCGAAGCAGCACGACTTGAATTGGGAATTTTTTATTGATGTGGCACCCTTCAGCACCGATCGAATTCTTACGCCAACGCGCCGAATTATTAGCAAAAATACGTTTTTTCTTCACCGAACGCGGTTATTTGGAAGTAGAAACGCCAATTATGGGGCGCTATGGAACGACTGATGTTTATCTAAGTAATATTAAAGCTACGTTTCGTGGTGAAACCTATTGCTTGCAGACCTCCCCTGAATATCATATGAAGCGGTTACTTGCTGCAGGAAGCGGTTCTATTTTCCAAATAGCACGAGTATTTCGCGATGATGAATTAGGGCGTTGGCATAATCCAGAGTTTACTCTGTTGGAATGGTACCAGCTGGATGTTGATCATCATACCTTAATGGACGAAATGGATCTTTTTCTGCAAAGGGTAATGCAGTCTAAGCCGATGATCAAAAAAACGTATCAACAAGCGTTTCTTGAAGCATGTGCTGTCGACCCATTGTTCGCATCGACAGCACAATTTCGTGAGATATTGCGGCGTTATGATTTGGATAATGTATTGCCTCCGCAAGAAGAAGATAGAGATCAGTATCTTTTTTTATTGATGAGTCATGTTGTAGAACCTTTTCTGGGCAAGGAAAGCGCCCCAGTGGCTGTATATAATTTTCCGGAATCACAAGCTTCTTTGGCAAAAATTAGTAATGGTGTTGCAGAGCGTTTTGAAGTTTATTATCAAGGGGTTGAGTTGGCTAATGGTTTTCATGAGTTAACCGATGCTGCTGCCCAAGCAAAACGTTTTGCTCAGGACCAAAAAATAAGAAGCGAAAAAGGCTTTCCTTTCATGGAAGCAGATCACTATCTTTTGCAGGCTTTAGAGCATGGTTTGCCTGCATGCAGTGGTGTCGCTTTAGGCATTGATCGGCTCTTGGCTTTAGCTTTAAAGCAACCTGAAATTGCTAAAATTATGTCTTTTGATTTTGCCCGGGCGTAGCATTGTATGCTGCGTCATCTTTATTTTATCGTTTAAATCGTGTTGAACTTTCCTGAGAGAAATTTAAACTCATTGGACAACTCATTTAAAAATGATTGCTTTTATTTGCAAATCAAACAAATTTATAGATCGAGTTAACCCAAGTATTGACAATAAAAGCCAATAATTGATAATATTTTGAACATAAAATTCATTTTTTGATCTAAATTGCAAGAAGGCCGAGGTTAATTATGAAAGGTAGAGAAGAAATAGTACACTGGAAACGCCATGATAAAAGAATTACGAAAAATAAGCACACAGTTATCACTTCGCTAGATGGAAAAAAGCAATATCAATTGATGGGTACTCTAGATGAAGAGGAATCAAATGCTCTACAACAGCAGCTTGGGGTAAGTTTAAAAGGCAAAGTAATATTAGGTACAGGACAGTTCGGGAAAGTTCGGTTAGTACGTGATGAAGAAGGAACGTTTTTTGCGGTTAAAAAAATAAAGTCACCTGTTGAGATGACAAAATCTAATTTTGATGCACAAGCCTTGCCGCGAGAAGATCAATTTAATGAAATTTTACGCGAGAAAAACATCAGCGGGGTGATGAGGGCAATAGATGCATTTAGCACGACTGACAGCCAAGATAAAACAGTAATGTTCCAGATTATGCCCATTGCGAATCTAAGAGATGGAGAGAATTTCAGGAAACTTCAATCTCTTCTGGAGTCTGGGATGAATAATAAACCTGAGTTATTTGTCGATTTGATACAACAATTGGAATCCTTTAATAGCTCTATTGAAGGAGAGTCTGTTATCAAAGATGAAAAACACAATGAGAAGCAGGCTGGTAGCGAGGAAGCAAGTGAAACAGCTGATGCGGATTTGTTAGAAAGCAGTGACGAAGAACATGATGCTGACCTGTTAGAAAGTAGCGACGAAGAACATGATGCTGATCTGTTAGAAAGCAGCGATGAAGAACATGATGGGGAGCTGCTCGAAAGTAGTGATGAAGAAATCGATGTAGGTGTGGAGGCGGTCAGTAAAAAATCAGCACCTAATCCCAGTGATTTATTCGCAAAAGTCATTTTATTTCATATAACACACTCCTTAGTAAAAACAGTTAATGAAATGCATCAAAACGGTATCTATCATCGCGATATTCATGGAAAAAATATTTTATTTGATGGTAAAGGACGAATTTATTTATCTGATATTGGTACTGGTATTGCTTATGGTAAGGACACCGTTCAAGTTACAAGTAAATTGCAGTCAGATATCCTTCCTCCAGAAGCAAAATTTCCAAATGATAAAAAATTACAATAAGAATTTAGAAAAGGAAGCCAGGCATCTCAGCAAAGTATTGATCAATGGGAGCTTGGATGCACATTACTTTCTTTTATTACCCCTGAACCAACGGAGTTATTGAAAGAATTAAAAATGCCATTGCGGGAAATACAAAAAACGAGTTTCACAGGAAAAGGCACGCAGTACCAAAATTATGTAAGCTATTTAGACAGAAAATTAGAGAAATTTGATAAAGAAGTTTTATCGACAATGGAGATGCATCCTTCAGTAAGAAAAGTGATTTTAGGTTTATTAAATCCTGACTACAAAAAACGGATGTCTCTTGAGCAAGCAGCCAATATTATGAGCGGGGCTAAGTTGCCCAATGATGAGATTATTTCTACGGCTTTTCATGCATTAGTACAGTATCAGGCGAAGCAAGAAAATAAATTGGAGTCACAAAATAGATTTTTTACTGATACTAAGCAAAGCGATGCACAACCAACACCATTTACTCTAACAATAAAATAGAGGTGATTAAGCAGCACTTAATGTGCTGCATTCATGGCATTTAAATTACGGAAGAAAAATCAACTGTGGTAGGGGCTGCTTTGGTAATATGTTGTTCCTGTTGAAACGCAATATAAGCATTTTTTTCTTTCTCAGTGAATGTTTGAAACTCAGTTATTTTTGCAGTGATTCTTTCTGCGAGAATCCGTTGATATTCAGAATAATCCTTAGCATTTTTCACAAAATCTTTAGGAGTATGATAACAATAATGAATATGATCAAGCTGATTTTGCGCTGCTTCAGTAAGCGTAGATTTTGTTGGAGTGCAGCTAAAAAAGCCTTTAAGCGCCAAAATAAACGGTGCAGTAATGAGCTTTTGTAATTCTTGAGCGATTAAATTAAACTCTTCAATTCGTATTACAGGAATACGGTCTAACTCCTCATTAATGAATTCAACATAATCTGCTCTTAATTTACTAGAAAACGTCATGATATATAAGCTCAGCAAACATTAATTGTCCGCATTATATAAATTTTGCTCATAAAATTGCAATAGAAGAAATTTGTCCCCACATGGATGTCCTTCTACGCTTCCTGTCCCTATAATTGCGATTTGTATCAGTGTTCCTTGTTAGGCAGTTGTTTGTATGTATAGATCACGCTGTGTAAGCTGAGTTATTAGCTACTTGAAGTCCATTTCATAATAAGCAGGATTTGCTTTGGTATAATGATTATTCTCTGTGGTTAATTTTATAATTAAACGTTGACACTCTTTTTCTGAAGCACAAAGGGTTAAGCTTAAAGAACATAAATTAGGCTTTATTTCATCAGCAGGCAATACGGCACACAAGCCTCCTTTGGTTTTAATGACATCAGGGTTCTGAACTGAAAATAAAGGGGCGTAATTATGGCAATCTTTACTTATTTCGACAGTAGAAGAATACAGTGATGTTTTACGGGTATTGATTTTGATTACAGAGATTAAATCACTTTTTTCCGCATATAAATTGTTTAATGCCAATTGGCAATAGTCTGTTGCAGCGAACGCAGTACCGATGATAAAAGAAAAAAGCAGCGACGAGGCAATTTTAATCATGAGGATGGGGTATTGATTGGAGCTCCTCTAATTATATTAGAGATTGGAATGAACCGATAGTTTTATCCCAATCTCATATTTTCAAAAGAGTATTTTCTAATGAGCAACAACATCAGCTTTTTATATTGTTCCAAATAACCGAAAAAATACCTGAGTTAGTTAAAACTTCCGCTGCTACTAAGCTTTGTAGATGATTTATGGTCAAAGTCTAATTCATCTTCATTCTGATAAGAGCCGTACTCATATGGTTCAGTTGTTATTACTAATTCCGGAGTTGTTCTTCTTTTCTTACTAGAAGTAGTTAGTCCATACCAGCGAAATATTCCATATGAGTGATCGACAGTTGGATCGACTAGAGAACCTGTTTCGCTGTTTTTCGAAGCTTCAATTTCCAAGTCCCTTTCATCTATTTCTTCTTTAATGCCTTGATAGTTTGGAGTCAGCTCCGCACAAGGTACATATCGTACATTCATTTTTCCAGCTTTATATTGATCTACCTGGATCCTAAATGGCAGCATAAACAGCTCTTTTTTCCCGTTCACATCAAATGCCATTAAATCCTGACTTTCAGCAAAGCGTAATTCATCATTTTCTCGGTGGTGCTTTTCATAATCTGGAAAAAACTTCGTTAAAGTATCTCGTATTGAATTACCATGTCCTACGACTATCATATCGCGTGGGTCATTATTATCTATTTCATCTACTATTTCTTTTGCTAACCCATTTTCTCTTTGTGCGTCTGTTGTATGAGTTACATCAGAGGGTTGTGACGTCTCATCAAGTGCTCCGATGGTATCCAATGCTTCTTGTTTTGCACTCTTATTGTCTTCTAACGTGCTTCCGAGAATAGCGTAACGAATAAATGAGAAAAAAAGCAAAACTCGATGAAAAAACTTCACATCAGAAAATGGATTAAGCAATGGGCCATATTCACGCCAGTCCATAATATCAAATCCGGAAGGCCCTTCGGCAATTTCTGTTATTTCACGTGAGGATTTTGCGGTTACCTTTTTGCCATGAGCACGTAAGCCTGCAATAAAGTTTGCTGCGGTTACTGTAGCTCGTGTCATAGTAGAAAATACGACGTGAGTATCAGCTTTTTGATTACGCAAAAGTACTGAATAATCAAAATGCTTCATATTTGCATCGGCGGCTGGATTAATATTTGCATTTGGTTTGAATCCATATCCTTTATCCGTGTTCGTACATTCTCCATGTCGAAATAAGTGAATGACTTTAAAATTATCAGCATCTTTCGTGCAGGTTTTTTTAAGGTAGATTTGCGTGAACAGATACAAATCATCTATTAATTGTTTATTATTCAGTGCAGTAGGTGCTGATAATTGGTTATATTGTTTTATACGCTTCTGTATTCTTACTTGGTATTCTTGCAGACTCTTATCTTGTGGTTCTGCGTTAATTTTTATCTGTGACATCTTATTCTCATTACATTTACTTCATAGGCGTACATGATAAAACATGCACCTTAGGTGATTATTAAATGACCGATAAAATAATTTATATGTCAGTAAGTCTTAAGGACTATGGGGATGTTTCTGCATCTGCATACAGGGAATTATCGTGATTAGGTGCCGCATAGTGATTTGCTTTCAGCAATAATGGAATAGACTTCATTGTCCCCGATCACGATATGATCGAGTAAACGGACGTCAACCAACTCCAATGCTGCACGGATGCGCTCAGTTACGACGATATCCTGATGGCTAGCGTCGGATAGGCCTGATGGGTGATTGTGGGCAAGAATGAGTGCCGCTGCATTAAGTTGTAAAACGCGTTCTATGATGGGTCTGGGATGAATTGTTGCGGTGTTGATTGTACCTGAAAAAAGCTCTTCATAGGCAATAACGCGATATTGGTTATCAAGAAATAAAGCAGCAACGGTTTCATTTTTATAATCGCGTAAACGTTTTTTTAAATAAGCATAGGTTTGTTTGCTGTTTGTGATTTGGGTTTCTTTTTTTAATTGTATAAAATCACTGCGCCGACACATTTCCTTGATTGCTTGCAACTGGGTATACCGTACCTCACCCAAACCAGATACTTGTTTGAAACGCTCTTTATCGGCATTAAGGACACCACGTAAATCACCCAAATGTTTAAGCAGGTCAAATGCTAATTGCACACAGGATTTCTTACTATTGCCAGAACTGATAAAAATTGCGAGTAATTCAACATCTGAAAGGCTTTGCGCACCATATGTGATCAGTTTTTCACGCAGATCTAACTGCCGTGTTGATTGGACAAACGTCATTTTTCTATTCCTTTATTGCGAAGTTTATGCTTTGATCGGAGCTATTCTTATCAAAAACGTTGAGTCATGCAAGATTTTATTGGGAAAAAAATATTGCTTGGGGTTTGTGGAGGGGTTGCCGCCTATAAATCAGCGTACCTGATTCGGGAATTAACTCGAGCCGGTGCGGAGGTAAAAGTGGTGATGACGCAATCTGCCCAGGAGTTTGTTAGTCCTTTGTTGATGCAGGCTTTATCAGGAAACGATGTACGTACTGATTTATTTGATGCTCAGGCAGAGCGCGCCATGGGACATATTGAGTTGGCACGTTGGGCTGATTACTTGGTTATTGCTCCTGCTTCAGCCAATTGTCTTGCCAAATTAGCACAAGGTATTGCCGATGATTTGCTCTCTACTTTATATCTTGTTGCAGAAGTGCCAGTGATTATTTGTCCTGCTATGAATCGCAGCATGTGGGCGCATCCTGCAACTCAGGCTAATGCTAAGCTTTTGCAAGAAAGAGGCGTTATTCTTGTTGGTCCGGAAGAAGGGGCTCAAGCATGTGGTGAGCAAGGTTTGGGACGCGTAAGTGAAGTGGAACAAATCATGAGTGCTTTACGTTTATATAATGTCCACCGGTTATTGGCGGGTAAAAAAGTACTTGTGACTGCAGGGCCTACTCGTGAGCCTATGGATCCAGTTCGTTATATCAGCAATTACAGTTCCGGAAAAATGGGCTACGCCATAGCAGAAGCTGCTGCAATGGCAGGAGCGCAGGTTACTTTGATTAGTGGACCAAGTGCGTTACAGGCTTCAGCGAAAATTAAGCGGATTCTCGTTGAGTCGGCACAAGAAATGCTGGATGCAGTTATGCAGGAAATGCCAACAGATGGTATATTTATAGGAACAGCTGCTGTTGCAGATTATCGGGTTGAGTCGCCTGCGTCTGAGAAAATGAAGAAAAAAAATCAGGATGAAATGACGCTTAAATTGATAAAAAATCCCGATATTCTCAGTCGTGTTGCTGATTCAGCTAGGGCTTCTTGCGTAGTTGGATTTGCTGCTGAAACCACGGATGTTGTGCATTATGCCACTGAAAAATTACAGCGTAAAAAACTGGATATGATTGTGGCAAACTCAGTAGGAAAAGGACTTGGATTTGACAGTGAAGTGAATCAAGTTACTGTAATTACAAAAAACAAGCAAATCGAATTACCCTTAACCCATAAAACACGGTTAGCAGGACAAATTATTGCAATCATTGCTGCAACTCTGCAAAATGATGCGCATTAATATTTATAGGAAAAATGATGACCCAAGCGATTCAATTAAAAATTCTTGATTCTCGAATAGGTAATACTATTCCGCTGCCTACGTATGCAACCCACGGTTCAGCCGGATTGGACTTACGTGTTTGTATTAATGAGCCAATTCAAATTGCACCGCAAGAAACGGTATTATTGCCGACAGGATTGTCAATTTATATTGCTGATCCAAAATTAGCGGCTGTGATTTTACCCCGTTCAGGTTTAGGACATAAAAATGGTATCGTTTTAGGGAATTTAGTTGGACTCATTGATTCTGATTATCAAGGAGAACTCAAAATTTCTTGTTGGAATAGAGGAATTGAGCATTTCACAGTGAATCCCGGAGAGCGTATTGCGCAATTAGTTTTTGTTCCGGTTGTGCAAGCTGCTTTTGAAATAGTTGATGCATTTACTGAAACCTCCAGGGGTGACGGTGGATTTGGAAGTTCAGGGAGGAATTAAAATGAAATATCAGCAAAAGCAAGTAACTCGTTCAGTGTTCCGTGCTTATGATATCAGAGGCATTATTGGACAGGAATTGGATGAAAATGCTTTTTATAGCATTGGACTGGCTCTAGCCTGTTATTTGCGTGATTTGCAGCGCCAGCAAATTTTTTTGGCACGTGATGGTCGTCTCACTAGTTTTGCTATGGCTTCCGCCTTAAAACAAGGGTTACTGGACAGCGGAATCGATGTATTTGACTTAGGCGCGGTTCCTACGCCGGTTATGTATTTTGCAATTCATACTCAAGGCCTTGATTGTGGATTGATGGTAACAGGAAGCCACAACCCAGCAAATTACAATGGCATTAAAATGGTCTTGTTGGGTAAGACTTTAATGCAAGAAGATATTGATATTTTGTATCAACTGGTTCTTGACGGCAAGCGTGTTGTTGGCCAGGGTAAAGATACAGCATTTGATGTATTACCTAAATATGAGCAACGTATTAAAAGTGATATAAAAATCAAACGTCCATTAAAAGTGGTAGTTGATTGTGGCAATGGGATTGCTGGTCCGATTATACCGCAAATGCTTCGCGAACTGGGTTGTGATGTTATTGCACTTTATTGTGATGTAGATGGTCACTTTCCTAATCATCATCCCGATCCAACCATTGAGGCTAATTTAGCTGATTTGAAAACTGCAGTAGCAGCCCATAAAGCAGATTTGGGTTTAGCTTTTGATGGTGATGCCGATCGCTTAGGTTTAATTACGAATAACGGTGAAATGATTTGGCCTGATCGTTTGATGATGCTTTATGTTCGCGAATTATTAACTCGTCTTCCCGGAGCTACTGTAGTTTTTGATGTTAAATGCTCCAGTCATTTAGAGGCTGTGATCAAAGAAGCGGGTGGCATACCCAAAATGTGTCCTACAGGTCATTCTATTGTGAAACACGTGATGAAAAAAGAAGAGGCGGCTTTGGCTGGTGAAATGAGCGGCCATTTGTTCTTCAAAGATCGTTGGTATGGATTTGATGATGCCCTGTATAGTGCCTGCCGTTTACTTGAAATCATTAGCGCATCGGATATGACTGTAAGTGAGCAATTTGAAGCGATTCCCAATAGTATCAATACACCTGAATTGAAAATTGCTATAGCGGATGATGAGAAGTTCCAGTTTATGAAACGATTTAATGAAATGGCTGAATTTCCTCAGGCACGCGTTATTGCAATTGATGGATTACGTGTTGAATTTGATAAAGGTTGGGGGTTATTACGTGCTTCGAATACTACTCCTTGTCTCGTTGCTCGTTTTGAAGCGGAAGATAAGGACAATTTAGAGCAGATTCAGCAGTTATTTAAGAAACAGATGCATTTGTTAGATGACACATTGGAGTTGCCATTCTAATGTATGGTTGTAGCTACGTTCCGCGGCTTGTCCGCGGAATCCAGGAATCTTGCTCTGTGTCCGAATTTCTGGATCCTGCGGATAAGCCGCAGGAAGTAGGAAAGCTCAGTTTGTACAGCTTTATTGAGGGTTACAAAATTCCACGTAAATTATTTTGTTGAAAAGTCTTATAAAAAAGCACACACTAAGCTCAGTTACCGGCAAATTTTTACTATGATAAATGGAGTTTACGTTGGAACATTTAAAGTCTCTCAATACTCCCAAAACGATTAATCCTGCAAGTATGAGCAAGGTAGACATGCCCATAACAATTGGCTATGGCTGTCAGTTGACTATTGCTTCTTCTCAAGCATTGGCACATCATTCATCGCCAGTAGCTTTGCCACCCAAAGCCATGGAAGTCATAGATGCTTCATACCAGTTTTTGAAAGTTCACGTTGATTCAAGAGTTCCTATTTATGGTGTCAACACAAATTTTGGTGATCAGGTGCGTTATATTGATACGACGCTCAAAGATACTGATGCATCAGATTATTATGACTCGATTAATGAACGACAAGAAAACATTCTTCGCTCTCTTTCTTGCGGTCTAGGCGCAATTGTTTCACCTCATATTGTACGAGTAGCGATGATGCTGCGTGCACATTGTCTGGCACAAGGATATTCGGGTGTCCATCCTGAATTAATTAATTCACTTCTAGATTTTCTTAATGCAGGTATTACTCCTGTAGTTCGTTGTTATGGTTCTATTGGTGCCAGTGGTGATCTTATTCCTCTTTCTATGATTGCAGCAGCGCTTATTGGCGAACCTGTTGCAGTGACTTATCAGGACTGCGTGATGCTGGCACCCGAAGCGATTCAGTTAGCTGGCCTTAAGGCATATAAACCCGTAATGCGTGATGGGCTTGCCTTGATCAATGGCACGTCCTTTATGACGGCAATAGCCAGTTTGGCAGTCTATGATTTGCATCATTTATTCAAGCAAATGTTGGCTGCTATTGCCATGGCGTTAGAGTCTTTACTTGTGATCAGTAGTGCTTATCATCCTGTGGTACATCAACTAAAAAAACAGAAAGGTGAAATGACAATCAATCAATTTTTTATTGATTTCTGGGAAGGAAGTCAATTATTGATTGATTTAGATGAATTAAGAGCAACGGATTATACCTATAAACCAGTACAAGATTATTATTCAATTCGTTCTGTTCCCCAAGGATTCGGCCCATTCCATGAGAATTTGGAACGCGCAATCTGTTGGATAGAAAATGAAATGAATTCTGTGAATGATAATCCTGTTATTGATGTTGCTGCGAACAATATTTATCATAGCGCAAATTTTATGGGTTTTTATATCACTGATGCCTGTGATATTTTGAAAATGGATATTGCCCAAGCTTCAACCTGGATGCATGCATTGCTCGCTAATTTAGTTCATCCTCGTAAGAATCATGATTTACCGGTGAATTTAGTGCCTAATCCAAGTAAACATAATGGTTTTCGATCAATGCAGCTGTTAGCTGCAGCACTTGCAGTACAAAATCGCAAATTGGCCCAGTCACATCAGGCATTTACCTTACCTACAGAAGGTGATAATCAGGATGTAAATAGCTTGGGAACCCACGCTGCTTTTGATTTTCAAGAGTCAGTCGCCAATTTGGAGCGCCTCACAGCAATTTTGTTGCTGGCAGCAACGCAAGCACTTGAATTACGTGGTATTGAAAAAGCAAGTAAAAAAGCTCAATCTATTTATTACACAGTTCGTCAATATTCTCCAAAAATAGAAGATTGTAGGCCGATGTCAGAAGAAATTGAGATGGTTATTAATTTATTAAGGAATAATAAAATATAAAAAGGTAAGTGCTCAAATCCAATCGTCCTGCAGAAGTCAACATAAGACAGCCTGAGCTATTACTGTAAAGGAGTAAAATGTGTGTCGAGTGTCTCATTTATACCTAGGGCTTTTTTCATTCTTTATCGCTTCTCCAGTTTTGGCAACATCCGATTTTAACCTGCCTTTTGTCAATTCAGCGGGTTTGGGTGTTGCTTATGCTGATTGGGCAGCGGCTGCCAGTGATGCAAGTACGGCTTATACAAATCCAGCAGGCCTTGTTAAACTGCCTCATCAACAAATAGTGGGTAATGCATTAGGCATCATAGGCACTGCTCGATTCACAGGCTCTGCAGTTACCCCAACCTTTCCCTTTCCGTTTCCTGTTACACAGTCTGGAGAAGCACATAGCCAAATCAAGGCCTTTTTGCCTTCATTTTATTATTCAGCCCCTCTTACTCGACGCGTTGCTTTTGGTTTTAATTTGACAACTCCGTTTGGATTAGGCACAAATTATGGTTCTACACGGTCATCCATTGCTCGTTATGCTTCAACACGTTCTCAAGTTGTGGGTATTGATATAGGTCCAAGTTTGGGTGTGAAAATAACAGACCGTTTTTCTCTAGGTGCGGGATTTGATGCACTGCATTTGGCATTTACACTGAATAATATGTATGGCCCGCCTGTTTCTTTTCCCTTAGACTCAAGACTCGAAAATCATTTAAGTGGCTGGGGATACGGCGGTCATGGCGGCATTTTATTTGATTTTTCACCAGAAACTCGGGTTGGAGTGAGTTATTATTCTAAAATCTCGCTGACGACTAGAGGCCATAGCACCGTACATACGCCTGCGATAGGGCCCATGGTAGCAATCTTTAGAACCAATCAACAAGAAACAAAAGCGGCTTTGCCGGCCCGAGTCCAACTGAGTTTACAACATGATTTCACCAAACGCTGGACAGGAGTTGGCACAGTTTTTTACACCAATTGGAGAACATTTAATCAAATCACGATGGAAAATACGGAAACTCCTACTGGAGAAACGCGTTCAGTAACGATTCCTTTTAATTACCACAACTGTTTTGATTATGCAGTTGGTGCTACCTTTAAGGCAACTGAAAAAATATTATTCCGCGGCGGTATTCAATTCATGAGCACTCCTTCTAATGATCGTGATCGTGGTATTGCCGATCCTGTAGGGAGTGCGACTATTGTGGCAGTGGGAGCGCATTATCAACAAAATGCAAATTTAGGCTACGATGTGGGGGTTGGCCATTCGTTCTTTAACCAAATGCCGGTAAATCTAATTACCCCTTTGACCTCACTTAAAGGGCATACCAATACACAAACCACAGCGATTGGCGGACAAATTAACTGGAGCTTTGCATAACAAGCGTACGAGATTTTATTACCATAACTTGTTCTATGGAAATACCGGATTCGAATATTAATCGTTTAATAAAAAGGGGTTTATATTTGAGATTGTGAAGGATGTGGCAAGAAAAAGTCCCGTATTACGTTTCGCTAATACGGGCTACGCTTGACGGTCAGGGGTCAGACAGCGATGAAAGTTTTTTTTACATCACTGTTGGCTATAGAATAAATTTTGTGAGCATATCTCAGTTTTTATACATGGTATCCAGAGAGAATTAGATCTCAGATTCTGCAGTACTAAAACGCAGAAGTTTCTCAGTAATTTTTTGGATTACTTTTGAGCGTATTTCTTTTTCTCTTATAAAAAGATGCCCACTATTAAATTGATGAAATTCACAATGTCCTAATGAATGAGCGGACCATCCTAAATGATCTTCTGGAGAGACCCAGGTATCTTCTGTGCCTAAAAACACGGTAATACTTACTTTTAAAGGGGATTCATCCTGATAAGCATAGCTTTTTACAATGTTCATATCACCGATAAAAATCGGTAATAAGACTTTGATAATACTTTTGTTCATTCGTTCATCGCTGTAATCGACAATGCCGTTTTCTTTAAATACTATGGATAAAGCCGTTAATTGTTCATCGTCTAACCCACTGATTCGCTCTGCGTTTAAATCAAATAAGTTGATATTCATTTGGCGCAGTTTTGCCAAGAGATTATCCAAGCTTTTAGAGGGGATACGTGGGTCAGGATAGGCTGATGCAAAAAGATGGGCAGGTTGTGGCAAATTATGACGACGTAAATAGCGACTCAGTTCAAATCCAATAAGCGAACCAAAACTATGACCAAAAAAAGCAAAAGGTAAGTTGAATTGAGGTTTAAGTTGATTCGCCAATATTGAAACCAAAGTCTCAAGGTCAGCAAGAGGTTGCTCTTCCATCCGATTTTCCCTACCTGGTAATTGGATGGGGCATACTTCAATGAAATCAGGAAATTCCTGTTGCCATTCGCGATAAATTGAAGCGCCGCCACCGCCATAAGGAAAGCAAAATAAACGTACTTGCGCATTCTTCTGTATTGTTCGATTAGCGACCCAGAGAGTGGAGCTCTTTGGGGACTCTACTTCAGAGGAGAATTGCTTCGTCGATACAGTACTCGAATCCTTATGCGGCTGTGGGTACACTCTGGTGCTGTACTCTGTAGCGAGTTTCCGAAGAGGTCTATCAAAATGAGATTGTGGTTCAGGTGAGTCTTGTTGGGGACCTGGCCATTGGCTTGCTAATACATACTCAACAATCTCATGAATGGATGGACCTTGCATCATTAAGGGCAGAGAATAAGTAATACCTAAGTTAGTTTCTATGATTCGGATGACAGCAAGTGCCATGAGTGAGTCCATTCCCAGTTCATGTAGGGATTGGAATGGTTTGATGTCGTCTTGCGGCATTGAAAAGATAATCGCAAATTGCTCGGTTAAGTACTGAGTCAATTTGTTTTGACACACTTCATAAGGCAATGAGAAATCGAGTTGGAACTGGGATTGAATCTCCATAATTTGGTTAATTTGCAGCGTATCATTGAGCACGGTCATGCGCAGATCATGACATGCAGCGATCAAAGCATGATTTTTATCCAGCAAGTACCAGTCAGCAATGATGTATTTCCCTTCTGGATGCAGTTCTTTTAATACTGTGTAAATATATTTCTGATCTTCTAATGAGCCATAAAACTCAAGAGTTCCCATATGTGATGCAATATAGGGTTTGGTGAATTGCTTAGGCAATAATAAAAAGAGGGTCTGAATACAGGCATCAATAATGCCTGGATGCATCTGGGTAATAAATTGCTTCCCACGTTCTGAGGGCTTGGGTTCGCGTAACTCACAAAACAGTTCATCCTTATTGGCCCAATATTGATGCGCCCAACGAATGGTATCACCGGCGGGCATGCCCATACCTGTTATTCGGTTATAAAACGTTTCCGTAGTCCCTGAGATGGGGAGTCGCTGCAGGAGTTCGTACTTGGGTTCAAGTTGATTGAAGGAGGGTGAGCTATTCAGGGTTAAAATACCGTTTGCATGCTCTATCCAGGATTCGTTGCCATCATTGCTGTAAAAACGACATGATAATATGCCTTCTTCACCTGTTTGGATGATAAGTTGTACCAAAATCGTTTTCCCATCCAGAACTAATATGGGTGATAAATAATTGAGGTTTTGCACTGTAAAAGAAGCTTTTTGCGATAATTGCTTTGTTGCATACGCTAACATTTCCAGATAATAACCCGCATGTAACACATAAAAGGTATCCTGAACCTCAGGCATTACTTTAGTATCAAAGACAAATTCAAACTGTCGAGCTGGTAAAGGTGAAACAAGAATTTTGCCTCGCATCGGATAGGTTGTATTGATGCTTTCATTAAGACCTTGCTCTAAGGTTGGCCAATATGTTTTATGTTGCCATGGATAAAACGGCATATCCAGAGGTGCATAAGAACGATTTTCTTCATATTTTTTCCAATCAATCTGCGCATGGGACACATAGTTCTTCGCTAAAGCATGCAAATCCAGCG
Organism: Legionella bozemanae; assembly: GCF_001648595.1. GTDB lineage: Bacteria > Pseudomonadota > Gammaproteobacteria > Legionellales > Legionellaceae > Legionella > Legionella bozemanae. The sequence continues at coordinate 155,968 of NZ_LBAW01000002.1, forward strand.
TGGAAAACTCAGATATTGGGATTGGTGTAGGAGATTTTTTTTGCTCGTGATTGATAAACACAAACTCATTTGGGACATCTGGACTTGTACGCAACGCAGCCAGCTTTTGGTAAAGATCAGTAACTGAATCCGTGATGATTGCTAGGCGTTGTGCATAATGAGAGCGCCTGATATGGAGGTTATAGCAAAGCTGTGCCAAATTTGTTTCCGGATTATTCTTTAAATAATCACACCAGCGCTCAATTAAAGCAAATAATGCAGATTTTTCTTTTGCGGAAAGAGTAAACAGTTCTTTATTCCTGGGGATTTTATCGGTAAAAATGGGTTCTTCATTTGAAGAAAGCTCGCGTAATACAAGATGTGCATTTGCACCACCAAAACCAAAGCCACTTACTCCAGCAATACCGACATCGCTGTATCTGGGTAATTGTTCTGGTTGCTTGGGAATCTGCAAAGAATAGCGTTCAAACGGAATATGGGGATTGGCCTGGTTAAAATTAAGATGTGGAGGAATTAAACCATTTTTTAAGACTAAAGCCGTTTTAATCACACTGATAATGCCCGCAGCAGGCTCCAAATGACCCATGTTGGTTTTAACAGAGCTAATCCAACATGGCTTATCAGTACCGCGATTTTTGCCGATTACTTCTCCTAAGGCTTGAACTTCAATCGGATCGCCAAGGAACGTGCCTGTTCCATGGCATTCGATATAGGAAACATGGGCAGGATCTGTTTTGGCTGTTCGATAAGCCGCTCTCAATAATTGCTCTTGCTGCAAACCATTAGGCGCTGTTAAGCCGTTTGTTTTGCCATCTTGATTTACTGCACTGCCAGTGAGTACTGCATAGACTTTGTCTTTATCCTGTAATGCCTTGGCTAGCGGTTTCAAAATAATGGCGCCTGCTCCTTCCCCTTGCACGTAACCATCTGCTTTGGCATCAAAAGTATGGCATTGTCCGGTAGGGGAAAGCATGCTTGCTTTGGCTAAAACCGAATGAATGGAAGGCAATAAATTGATATTTACTGCACTGACTAAGGCGGTATCACATAATTTTGCATGCAGGTTTAAACACGCTAATTGAATGGCGATGAGCGAAGACGAACATGCAGTATCTAATACCAGACTGGGGCCGCGCAAATCGAATAAATACGACAAACGGTTTGCTGCCATGCTGATGGCGCTCCCTGTAGGAATAAACAAGGCATCCATATCTGAATCCAGTTTTTGCAGATGGCTGAACTGACTGGCATACACACTGGAAAAAACACCCATATTAGAACCTGCTAAGGCATCAACAGTCAAACCCGCATCTTCAAATGATTCATAGGATACCTCCAATAGGATGCGTTGTTGCGGATCCATTCGCATGGCTTCGCGTGGGCTAATGCCAAAAAAATACGCATCAAACGCGTTAATCTGGGGTAAATAGCCTCCCCAATAAGCCAAATTGGCATCACGTTGAGCCATTTCGCGGGTGCCTTTCAACAGCTCCCAGCGTGTGTCAGGAATTGGTGAAATGACATTTTTGCCCTGGCATAATAAATCCCAAAATTCTTGCGGATTATTGGCTTCGGGCAAACGACAACTCATCCCAATAATTGCAACGGGGGTAAATAATTTTTCATTCTGTTCTTGCAAAAGCTTTTTGAGCTTTTGGATCATCAACAATGATTTTTTTAAAGTTGTTGTATCATTCATAAGTCAGCTCTAATTCTTTTAATTCCAATTCAAGCAGTTCATTGAGTTGGCCGTCATTTAATTGATCCAGATCAAGAGTTCCTTCTGCACTAAAAAGTGGTGCAGGTTCTGGTTCGCAGTTGATTTGCACGCGCTGTAGGATGTAATCAGTTAATTGATTTAAAGTGGGATAGCGATATAAATCCATCGGTGCGACTACATCAGGGAAATGCTTACCCAGTTGTTCGGTATAATCGATACCCGTAATGGAGTCCATTCCATAGTGTTGGAAGGGTGTTTCGCGGTCAATTTCAGTGGCTTCCAATCCTAATACCGAGGCAAAGCAATGTAAGACTAATGCAGTAATTTCTTCCTGGTTTAATGAGGAAACAACTGCTGCTTGGACGCTTGCAGCATGTTCGGCAACAAAATGGGTAAAGAAATCAAGTTGCTTGGCTGTTGCATTAACGTGTAAAAATTTTTTCCATTGAATGTTACATACTGTAATCTCAGCTGGGTTGAGTCTTAGCAAGGTATTAAATAAAGCGATTCCTTCTTTAATACTTAGAGAGGCCATCCCAACAGCATCTAAAAATGCATCATGACTGTGTCTATGGCTCATTCCTTTTTCTGACCAAGCTACCCAGTTAATACTTGATGCAGGTAACTGCATACTACGGCGATATAAGGCAAGGCCGCTCATAAATTCATTCGCCACTGCATAAGCACTAAGTCCTGCCATCCCAAAATGAGGAACTGCCGCGATGGAAGAAAACAATACAAAAGAAGACAATGGGGCTTGCAAAAAGAGTTCATGCAATACCATCGAGCCTTGTATTTTTACGCGTAATACATCACGCCATAATGCTTCATCCATATCAGCGATCGTGACATTATCCGTAGTGATTCCAGCTAAGTGAAAAACCCCATCAATAGATTGTTGCCACGCTTGTTCAGCGCCCATGATTACTTGGCGCATTTGTTCTTTATCAGCCACATCAACTGCAGCGTAGCGAACTTGTGCACCTTGGGCTTCTAGCTTTTTGAGCAAGATATTTTTTTCAGGCGTTTGTAGCGAGAGTTCTGTCGTACCGGTAAGTAAAATAAAACGTGTCCCTTGCGCTACAATAAATTCTGCGACTTCATAGCCTAAAGCGCCTAAACCACCGGTAATTAATGCAGCTGCGGGAGCTTTCCAGACAGGAAGTACTTTATCGTTTTGTGACCGTTCATGAAGAAGGAAGCGAATGGTATACCTTTCGGAGGCACGGTAGGCAATATGATTTTGTTTGCTTTGGTATAATCCTAACTCCTTAATCAGGATCTTGACATTTTGTTCTATGTTTTCATTCGCATCCAAATCAAGCAATAAAGCCTGGTATTTTGCTTGTTCGGCGGCAAAAATACGGGTCATGGACCAGAGATGATGTTGCCAGATATTAATGGTATCTGCGGAGGTAACGTGCTGCGCCGATTGCGATGTAAGACAAAAGGTTAATTGATGCGGCCAAGAATGCTGTACCATTGCTTGAAATAAATAGAGTAATGCCAGACTTGGATCGGCATGGTTTTCTTCATTTGAATCATCTATAGAGCATAACTGCTCGCATGCCCCTACGTCCCGCGGCTTGCCCGCGGGAGCCAACGATGCTATGGAATTTCTGGATCCCGCGGACAAGCCGCGGGACATAGTACGAGAGTGGGTAGTTACTGCGGAACATAAATAAATGACACCTATTAAATTGTCTTTGTGTTGCGCATGAAGTGTTGCAAAAAGCTGCTCATAATCTGCTTTTTGTGCGGCATTGATGGTGTACTCATAAGTATCAATTGAGGCAAATTGATTGCGGGCAAAACAATAAATACCCGCTTGTTCCCCAAGTTCTTGTTTTAATACAGGGACTGCCTCCGGTTCACAGAATATAAGCCATTTCCCTTTAGACCTCATTCCAAACTCTACTGCGGAGGTGAATTGCTTCGTCGATGCGGTGCTCGAATCCTCATGTACTGGCGTGTATACCCCGGTTCTGTGCTCCGTGTCGCCTCGCACTTCACTTCCCTCAGCGAGTTTGGAAAGAGGTCTAATTAATGCAGGCGGAGCCATTTGCGGATTTTTCTCCCACTGAGTGAGGTAGAGCCAATCTTGGATATCGACCAGCTCTGTATTGGCAACAGGAGGTTGAATTGCTGGTTGCAGCGTTGTCTGAGTTATAGGAGGTGTTTCTACCTCTTTTGTAGGTATCCAGCAGCGTCGTTTCGTAAATGGATAAGTAGGTAAAGAGATAAGGTTGGGTATTTGTTGGTATAATCGTTCCCAATCAACCTTTACCCCATTAATCCAATGCTGAACTAGTTCTTCATAGCGCTCAGTGCTGATTAATTCTTCCACGTGGGGGACTATTGGGTGGTTACTGTGCGCATTATGATTTACCCAGGTATTTGCTCCCTTGTCATGCGGATAATTTGCCAGGGCAGTAAGCAATTCATCTGTATTTGTTACGACTACCGCAAATCGCGCTGCCATGTGCTCTCGCCCTGTTTGTAAGGTAAAGCATGCATCTCTGAGCCACTCTTTATTTTGTGTATGGCTATTTTGTTGCACATAACGCTGCATTTGCTGTATTTGTATTGCCAAACGTTCTTCATTTAATGCAGATAATAAGAAAATATATGGGCTATTTACTGTACTTTGAGGTTTTATTGAGGGAACGTATTCTTCAATAATCATATGCACGTTGGCGCCGCCTGCACCAAAGGAGCTCACCCCAGCACGGCGCGGCGAATTATTCTCGGGTTGCCAATCGCTCAGTTCTTGCTGAACATAGAACGGTGAGTTTTGAAAATCAATAAAGGGGTTTAATTGCGTGCTATGCAATGTCGGCACTAATTGTTGGTGACGCATTTGTAAAAGTACCTTGGCCAATTGCGATATGCCTGCTGCAGACTCCAGGTGTCCAATATTGGATTTGACGGAACCAATCGCACAAAATTGCTTGTCTTCGGTATAGTGTTCAAAAGCATCTTGTAAGCCGCGAATTTCTATGGGATCACCCAATGCGGTTCCTGTGCCATGCGCTTCGATATAAGATATTGTTCGTGCGTCAATATTGGCATTTTTTAAAGCTTGGAGAATTACAGCAGCCTGGGCATTAGGGTTAGGAACAGTGTAGCCGCTGGTTTTGCCTCCATGATTCATGCTGCTTCCTTTGATTACCCCATAAATCCTATCATTATCGGCAATTGCAGTAGCCAAAGGTTTTAATAATACTGCGCCAACCCCTTCTGCCGGCACATAACCTGTTCCACCTTCAGCAAAACTCGCACAACGTCCTTGTTCCGACATAAAGTTAAAACTGCCCAGGAAGTGATACTTACTGGGGTGTAATGACAAATTAACGCCCCCAGCAATCGCCATCGCACAATCACCACGCAAGAGGCTTTCACAGGCTAAATGAATTGCTGCCAAAGAGGAAGAGCACGCTGTATCGACAACAAAGCTTGGACCATTTACATCAAGGAAGTAAGAAATCCGGTTTGCGACTGAAAACGATTGCACATCCAGCGGCACCCGGTTTCCTTTTTGCCACTCTTCGGCGATAAATAATGGGTAAAAATTATAAGTCACCCCAGCAAAGACACCGACTGAATTTTGGGCTTTACGTTTTAATTTGTCACGGGTGTAGCCCGCGTCTTCCAGGGTGGACCATACGGACTGCATGAACAAGCGTTCCTGCGGATCCATAAGTCCTGCATCGCGGGGTGAAATATTAAAGAACAGTGGATCAAATTTATCGACATCGGGAATAAAACCCCCATAAGGGAAATAGTGTTCTTTGCCTCCAATCGCTACAGGGTACTCTTTATAATTCCAGCGATCAGCAGGAACTTCACTGACACAGTCGCGTCCTGAACTTAAGTTTTGCCAAAACTCATCCATGGAGTTGGCCATAGGAAAGATACCGCTTAAACCGATAATGGCTATATCACGAGATGAATGACTTACTTTGGGCGTAGGGGCCATGGGTTTAACTATTTCCATTTCAAGAGGTGTTGCTACTGGCATGATGTTGCCTGCGAACACCAGGGTGGATAATTTTTCTTTATAATTTTTGAGCAAATAGTTGGCTAAATCGTTTAGTCGATTGCGTTCGTAGAGTAAGGTTTTAGGTAAGCTGCCAAAATCTTTTTCCAAGCGATTGGTAATTGCCAAGCCAATCAAGGAGTCTACTCCAAAAACCTCATAAGTTTCATCTGCTTGAATGAGTTCGGGAGAGGTATGTAATTGTTCTGCGAATATCTGCTGTAAATACATCAGGGTGTGTTGATAATTTATTGGAGAACTCACGTCTCGCACCTTGTGCGTGGGTTCCGTGGATGCCGTGGACAAACCACGGCACGGTGAGATCATAGAGGTTTGTGGCGTAGGCATGAAATTGAATTCCAAATCATACCAGTAACGCTGTTTGATAAATGGATAAGCAGGTAAAGAGCCCAAACGGTGTATCTTTTCTCCGAGATATACCTGTTGCCAGTCAATGACATAATGTTTCGTATATAAATCTGCCAGAATAAATAATTTATGACGATATTGCTCTGAATTTTCTGGTTGAACTAAGGCTTTAATTGCTGCCTGATACACTTCATCAAATACCGGCCCCTGGATCGTCCAGGTTTGCCCTTCATTCATCATGCAATACTCGGGAATTTCATGGTTGACTAATAAAGTCAACGCATTCACTAACGCATCAAGAGAATCTACTACTAGGGCACAGCGGTAAATAAAATGCGCTCGACCCGCATTGAGCGTAAAACTCAGTGCAGGCAGGGAAACGGTTTCTTTATTTTGATTCAGCCATTGCTGCAGATCCACTATTTTTTGCTGCATGCTTTCCTGCTGTTTGGCAGAAAGCGTGATTAAATAGTAGGGTTTTGCTTGCCGGTTTTCTGTCTTTTCCTGATGGGGGCGGCCTTCCTCAAGCACAATATGGGCATTGGTTCCACCAAAGCCAAATGAGCTGACTCCAGCACGCAATGGAATCTCATTGCCAGCTTCATTTTTGATGCGCTGCCAGGTTTGGGTTTCTTTGGGAATATAAAACGGTGTACCGGTTAAATTGATGTAGGGATTTAATTCATGCAAATGCAAAATACCCGGGAGGGTTTCATGAGTCATGGCCAAAATCAGCTTAATCACTCCTGCAATTCCTGATGCTGGTTCTAAATGACCGATATTCGTTTTTACAGAACCTAAGGCAATCGAGTTTTGCTTGGCGCCGGACGACAGTAACGTCGCAAATGCACGTTTTAAACCTTCAATTTCAACAGGGTCACCTAAGGCAGTACCTGTACCATGAGTTTCAATATAAGTTACCGTACCAGGGTCGAAATGGGCTTGGGTATAGGCACGAATCAATAGCTCGCTTTGTGCCGCTGCATTGGGTGCAGTCAAAGATTGCGCCTTACCGCCATGATTTACTGCAGAGGCTTTAATGACTCCATAGATATGATCTCCGTCTTCTTGTGCTTGCTTTAAAGGTTTCAGTAAAAGACCGGCTACACCTTCTCCTTTAACATAGCCGTCTGCGGTTTTAGCAAAAGTTTTGCAACGACCCTCTGCGGACAAGGCTCCCAGTTGGCTGGTGACTACTAGAGTATCAGGACTCAATATAAGGCTCACGCCGCCTGCAATAGCTAAATCGCATTCGCCATGACGAATTGCTTGTACTGCACGGTGGATTGCAACTAATGAGCTTGAGCATGCTGTATCAATGGCTTCACTTGGGCCTTGAAAATTGAAAAAGTAGGAAACACGATTGGCAATCATGCTATGTGAATTACCCGTAGCGATAAAGCCATGGTGTTCTTTTTGTTGTTTGGCAATTAATGTCTGATATTCGCTAAACTCAACGCCGGCAAAAACACCAATGTTCTGTGAGGATAATGCAAAGGGATCATAGCCTGCATCTTCAATGGTTTTCCATACAATTTCCAAAAAGAGTCGTTGTTGCGGATCCATAAGATTTGCTTCGCGGGCGGAAATATTAAAAAATCCTGCATCAAATTGATCGAAATTGTTGATAAAAGCGCCCCATTTGGAGTTACTTTGATGTGCTTGATTTCCGTAATAATCACGCCAGTCCCAGCGTTCTATAGGGATCTCGGTCACTAAATCATCACCTTGGAGCAAATGGTGCCAAAATGCTGCAAGATCATCGGATTGCGGAAAAAGCCCATGCATGCCAATAATGGCAATTGATTGGGCTCCATCAGTTGCTATGTGCCTAGGCTTGACCGCAGGAACATGAGTTGGCAGTTGCGCTGCTGCCTGATGTGTTTTGGCTACAGTTTCTGGAAATTGGTTCATTAGGTATTGACTGATTGCGCGCACGCTACTGTGCGTAAAAAAGACGGCAGGGGTAAACTCGATTTGGTAGTGTTCGCTGATCTTTTTAGCCAATTCAATAAAATGCACTGAATCCATCCCATATTCACCAAGATTTTTTTCTGGTGCAATTCGGTGTTGGTTCATTTTCAATATTTGGACGACTTGCCGAGTAAGAAACGAGCTTATCTTGTCGATAAGTGCATTGTGCATTAATGGCAAATGGGTTTGCCTTTCTTGAGTTGAACTGCATTGGTTCACATCAGAGTACCAGTAACGTTCCTTGGCAAAAGGATAAGTAGGCAAGGATATTTTTTTCTTGGATTCATCTGCATGGATTTGCTTCCAATCCAGATCCTGGCCTTCTACATAGAGTTTTGCCAGAGCCAGTAATGCTTCTTTATATTGAGAAAGCTGAGACAATTGATGCATCAGAAGCGGCAATAGAGTGGGTGTGGTTTCAGGCGTGTTTGCTCCATTAGACCTCACTCCAAACTCTACTGAGGAGGTGAATTGTTTCGTCGATGCGGTGCTCGAATCCTCATATACTTGCATGTACACTCCGGTTCTGTGCTCCGCGTCTCCTCGTACTTCACTCTCCTCAGCGAGTTTGGAACGAGGTCTAATTATTTGGAGAAACAACTGGGCAGGCTGTTGTTGTGCTTTAAATTGTTGGATGAAGCGGATTGCCTCCTCCAGCGAACTGACTACCATAGCACAACGACAATCAAAATGAGTTCTGCCTGCATTTAATGTGTAACTGACTTGTTCCAGTTCTGCGGATGGATTGTTTCCCAACCAATCCAATAAATCATCCAGACGTTGATTTAATGCAAGTTCGGTCTTGGCAGAAATTGTGAGCAAATAATGTGATTTGCTTCTTGTCGGTGCCGGCAATACTTCCGGTGCTTCAGATAAAATCAGATGGGCATTAGCACCTCCTGCCCCAAAAGAGCTGATTCCGGCAATGCGCGGGGCATTGGCTAATGGTCGTTGCCATTCACTGACAGTTTGCTGCACGCGAAATGGTGTGGTGGACCAATTGATGTTGCTATTTAATGGTTCAGAAAAAAGCGAGGGAACCAGGGTATGATGTTGCAATTGCAAGACCACTTTGGTGACGGCAGCAATCCCTGCAGCAGATTCACAATGACCAATATTGGATTTTACTGAACCAATAGCACAATATTGTGGCATTTTTCTTTGGCCAAATACCTTATTTAGCCCGGCAATTTCAATGGGATCGCCGAGGGATGTTCCAGTGCCGTGCGCTTCAATATAGCTGACTTGTGCTGGGTCAATGTCGGCTTTTTGGTAGGTTTCAGCAAGCAAGTCTGCTTGTGCATTAGGATTAGGCACGGTGTAACCGTTTGTTTTTCCACCATGATTGAGGTGGCTGCCTTTAATCACTGCATAAATAAGGTCGCCATCTGCAAGTGCTTTATCTAGGGGTTTTAACAGGATTGCACCAACAGCTTCGCCCGGCACATAGCCATCCCCACCCTCACCAAAACTGCGACAATGCCCATCACGTGCTAAAAATTTTCCATGGCTTAGTAAGAGGTATTTATTGGGATGCAGGGATAGGTTTACTCCTCCAGCAAGGGCCATCTCGCATTCGCCTTCATGAATGCTTTGGCATGCTAAATGGATTGCTGTAAGCGAAGAAGAACACATCGTATCCAGTGCGATACTCGGACCATGAAAATCAAAAAAGTAGGAAACTCGATTGGCAATTGAAGCAAATAACGAGTTTGTTGGGATAAATTGACCGGAATCAGAGGGTTCGCTATCAAACAACTGATACTGTCCATACATGACTCCGACATACACACCAACTTTTTTCCCCACTAATGCGTCACGCGCATATCCGGCATCTTCTATAGTTTTCCATGCGGTTTCTAAAAACAATCGCTCCTGGGGATCCATTAATGCGGCTTCACGTGGTGAAATATTAAAAAAGAGGGGATCAAATTGATCTACATCCGTTAAAAAGCCACCCCATTTACTGTACGTTTTACCCGGATGATTCACATCAAAATAGTCCGCTAATGCCCATCGCTCCTTGGGAATTTCGCGAATACAGTCTTTGCCTGCATACAGATTGTGCCAAAATTCGGTTAAATCTTTCGCTTCAGGATAACGCCCGCTAATCCCAATAATGGCGATAGGCTTTTTCGAAAACGCTACTTCAGAGGCGAATTGCTTCGCCGATACGATGTGCGAATCCTTATGGGATTGCATGTACATTCCGGTTCTGTACTCTGTGTTTCCTCGCTCTTCGCTCTCTGTAGCGAGTTTCTGAAGAAGTCTAATATCCTGTGATTTTGTCGTATTTTTTGTAAAATCAAGACATCTGGGTGCTGTCATTGAGTTAAGGAGTTGTGTCATTCCCGCGTGGGTGGGCGTCTTTTCCTGAATTGGCATTGGAGTTTGATTCGTGTTAGATCTCCGGTTGTGCGAGGATGCCATTTCCGCATTAGATAAACGCTGAATTAATTCATCTGCCTCATGTTTCATGAAGTATTCAGCTAAATCAACCAAGTTTTGATATTCAAAAAATAATGTTTTGGGTAGTTCCCTGAATTCATTGGCCAAACGCTGATTCAGTTGAATGATCATCAACGAATCAATGCCATAATGTTCAAAAGGCAAATTCCTATCGATTTGCTCTGGCAAACACTTTAAAGTTTCAGCCAGTATTTTTCTTAAAAAATCCTCGGTTTGTTCCTGTAAATTGGGGTTGATCTCCTGGGGCTGAGTGGCTAGTGTTTGTTTCAGTACAGAGTTATTTTGTAAGGCGTTGATGAGTTTTTGTTGATAGCCTGGAAGAACAATACAATTTGGGAGATTGTTCTGTAATGCCTGCAAGAATGCGATGAACCCCTGTTGTGTAGATAAGCTTAAGATGCCTATGGTTTTTTCAAGTTCTTGTTGGTATTCAGGAGCAATATGTAATCCCCCTTCTTCCCAAAGTGGCCAGTTAATCGAAACAGTATATCCGGAACAATGGCCAAGTCTTCTTTGCTGTTCCCGTTCGTGAGCAAATTCATCTAGAAAACAATTGGCATAGGCATAATCACTTTGCCCTGCATTGCCAAACACGGCTGCTACAGATGAAAACAGCACAAAGAAATCTAAAGATTCTTTCAGTGTTGCGGCATGCAGATTGCTGGCGCCATAAATTTTAGGTTCTAAAACTTTTGCTATTTCGGGGACTGTTTTATTCACAACAAACTCATCATGGGTAAGGCCCGCAGCATGAATAATACCGTTAATTGTGCCAAAATGTTCTTTAGTGTTTTGAATAAGAGCCTGGACTTCCTCGTAAGATGATATATCAGCGGGTACATAAACTACCGAGGCATTTTGCTTTTCCAGCTCTGCAATTCGGTTTTGGTAGTGAGCAGACATAGGGGCGCGACCGGTTAATACGATTTTGGCCTGATAATGTTCTGCTAAATATCTTGCGAACAAATAACCTAGTCTTCCCATTCCGCCAGTAATTAAATAAACCCCTGACTTTTTGAGAGTTGGTGTAACCGTTAGGGGTGGAGTAAAGGCTTCGTAACGTCGAATATAACGGTGATTCTGTTTATCGTATCGAACTTCAATTTCATTTTGGGTTAATTCCTGGGCAAGTAGACTCAGATCATGCAATTCAATAAAACGACATGAAATGTTGGATTGTTCTTGATGCAGGCTTTTTGCAAATCCAACTAAAGCACGTGAAAAAAGAGAAGGTTCTTTACCGATACAAATTAATTGGACTGGTTTTTTAGGTTTTAATTTACTGATCTGGGTTACTAACGTATGAACCAGGTAATAGGTTTGCTCCAAGTTTTTTTGGATCTCTTTAAGCGAAAAGAGAGGGTCATTGAATTCTTCCAGAGCAATAATAATGTAGTCGCTCAATGAGGCTAGAGAAAGATGGGCGGCCTGGGAATCCTGTATTCGTTGACACGATGTAGTATGCTCAGCAAATTGTGTTTTTATCAATCGTACTGACTGTTCATTATTTCCTAGAATCAGTATGGAATCTGGATGTTTTTTTGTTACCGAATGCAAAGGTTGGGCAACCCATACAGGAGAATAGTGGGCGACAGTTGCCTCCGGTTTAGTGGAGTCATGTACTGCACTTAAGGTAAATCCTGTAATAACCAACAAGAGTGTCCCTTTGGCATCGGTGACTTGAATATTAAAAACGGGCATATGCTGATTATCTACAGAAGAAACCAGATTGGCATATACGTAACAGGTATTTGGTAAAGGCTTATAAATATCCACTTGGGTAATAGAAAAAGGCAGATAAAGCACTTCACGATTTTTAAGCAAAGCCTGGGTTGTTTGTAACATTCCATCGAACAAACAAGGATGTACTATAAATTCACCATTCCTGCTGGACAAAGAGGAAGGCAGGGTTAGTTCTGCCAAGAGATTCGTCTCATTAAAATGGAGGGTCTGAATGACACGGAAGCTCGGGCCATAGCTTATGCCTGCATTCTCAAAATAAGTATAAATGGTATCGGGATCTTGAGTATGGGGTAATGCTAATTTTAATTCCTCAATGTTCAGGCTGGTATGAGGCACATCAGGAGAGTTATCCGGATAATGCATATTTCCGCTAGCATAATGAATCATTTCCTCTTTGTCAGTGATTGTAAATGAGACTCCATCAGTTTCAGGAATTATGCGGACATACAGTAGCTTGGACCAGTCCGAGGTTTTTATTGGCTTTTTCCAGATGATTTTGCTTAAAGAGGTTAGTTGCTGATTACCTAAAGCCAAACTGGCGGCAACCTGAGCCATTTCCAAGCATACGGCGCCAGGCAATACGGGTTCATCATGTACTCGATGCTCTCGCAAATAAAATTCATCTCCTGAAAATTGTTCACTAAAAATAGATGGGGAACAGGCAGAGCTCTTTTCGTCTTTGAAAAGAGCTCTTTTTTTGCTCGCTACCCAATGAGATTCTTTGGCAAATGGATAAGTAGGAAGTGAGATTTTCTCTTGATAATCCCCATAGATTGTATGCCAGTCAATCGATTTGCCCTGCAGGTAATTTCTGCGTACCTGATGTAAGGCAGCATTATCATGATTTGTACTGGATGATTCTTCCATAAATATGTGACGCTCTAGATCCTCACTGGATAAACTAGATCGCAATTGCTCTTTTAATTCGGCGACTGTTTTCACGATGACACAAAAGCGTTTGGCAAAATGTTGTCTGCCTGCATTTAAGGTATAACTGAGTGAAGCCAGGCTAGCTAAATCCTGTTGCTGATCCAGCCAGTTGAGCAAATCAGCAATCCGCTGCTGCAAAGCGGTCATTGTCATCGCTGATAAACAAATCAGATAAGAGAAATGATTAGGGGATGGGGCGTGTGTGCGTTCTGGACTTTCCTCAAGGATAATATGAGCGTTTGCACCACCAAAGCCAAATGAACTTACTCCCGCTCTTCTGGGAGTATCTGCTGTTTTCGGCCATTTAGTTGTTTTATTAAGGAGATAAAATGGGCTGTCTTCGATTTCAATATAAGGATTTAATTCATGGAAATGCAAATTCGCGGGTAATATCTCATGGCGCATAGCAAGCAAGGTTTTAATAATCCCTGCAATACCTGCTGCAGACTCCAAATGGCCAATATTAGTTTTTACGGCTCCTAATCCACAATACTGTTTTGGCAAGGCTTCCAGCTGCTGCTCTAATGCCAGGTGTTGAAATGCTTTTTTTAAGCCATTAATTTCGATGGGATCCCCTAGTGGCGTTCCGGTTCCATGGGTCTCGATATATTGAATGCTGTCGATGGGTATTTGAGCGCGTTGACATGCAGAAATGATTGCTTCTGCTTGAGCATTGGGATTGGGTGCAGTAAGCGTATTAACATGCCCGCCATGATTCACTGCTGTTCCTTTGATTATCCCATAGATGTGATCGCCATCGTGCAACGCCTGGGTTAATTTTTTCAATAGAATGGCACCTGCACCTTCACCGCGAACGTATCCATTGGCGTTTTTATCAAATGTTTTGCAACGCCCATCGTCACTTAACATGCCCGCTTGATTCGCTGCAATAAAGGATGTGGGGGTGATTAACGTATTTACCCCTCCTGCAAGTGCAAGCTCACAATCACCTTGCAAAATCGCATGGACTGCCTGGTGAACAGCAACCAGAGAGCTGGAGCATGCCGTATCAATTGTTTCACTCGGTCCGCGCAAGTTTAAAAGGTAGGATATACGATTAGCAATCATACTATTCATGGTGCCCGTAGTAAGATAGGCATCCATTACCTCATTTTTTTGCAACAACTCGGCATAATCATGGTTAAATACACCGACAAACAAGCCTGTTTTCAATGCAGCAAGAGTGGATGGGGCGTACCCTGCATCTTCAATTGTTTTCCAAACAGTTTGTAAAAATAATCGTTGTTGGGGATCAATTAATTCTGCTTCGCGAGCTGAGATATTAAAGAACGTTGCATCAAATTGATCGATATGATCAATAAAACCACCCCAGCGTACGGTTAAATCTTGCCAGTTCCAGCGTGATAAAGGTACTTCACTGATACAATCTTTTCCCTGCAATAAATTATCCCAAAAGGTATCTATATCGGGTGCTTGCGGGAAAATGCCGCTCATTCCAATAATGGCGATGTCGTTTGTTTCCTTAATAGGGTATTTTGCCTCCTCCGCTACAGACTTCCCGGTTTTTTTATCTAATAAATCCGTATAAAATTCTGCTAAAGTAGTATATTCATACAAAGCTGCGGGGGATAATGAGAGCTGGTAGGTCTCGTTAAGTAGGGCTGTAAGCTGAATGATATTAATTGAATCAAAGGAGTATCGGCTCAGAGGTGCACCCAAGTCGATTTCTTTTTCATCTATTTTCAATACATTGGCTATCAGAGTCGTAAATTGATGTTCCTTGTCACGGGTTGCATGCTGATTTCCCGTGAGCTTTTCTGGTGAGTCTTGGGTTAATATGGCAAGGTTTTGCTCATTGAATAATCGTTGCGCTTTTTTCCGTTGCAGTTTGCCGCTACCTGTTTTGGGAATTGCTCCTTGAGGGCTTAACACGACTTCATGAACTTCCACACCATGATGTTTGGTAATGGCATGACGAATCGCATTCTTGATTTTAGGCCATAGTGATGCAGGGGTTTCTTCAGACAGTTCCTGCACAATAATAATTTTTTCTTTACCCCCATTTTCTGTAGAAAAGGCGACTTGAGGGAGTTTGATCTGGAGTTTGGAAAGGGCATTGGCGACGGTGATTTCCAAATCCAGTGGATAATATTTTTTTCCATAAATAACAATGACTTCTTTTAATCTTCCAGTTAAATAAATTTCATTATCCAGGATAAATCCAAGATCCCCGGTTTTAAAATAGCGGAGATCGCTGCCAGGTATCGTTGCATTGAATACTGCTTGGGTTTCATCGGGTCGTCGCCAATAACCAAGGGCCAATGATTTGCCGGATAACCAAATTTCACCAGTTGCCCCAGCAGCAACGGGCTGTTTTGTTTCTGGATTAACAACGATTGCCTGCAATCCCCTTAATAATTTACCACTGCTGACCAATCGTCGTTGTAGGGGATTCGCATCATCTTGGAGGGATAAAAAATGCGGTTCACTATCAAAAGATGTTACTGCGATTGCGCCGGATAATTCAGACATACCGTATGCGGAACAAAATTGTTTTAATTGAAAACCACAGGCTTGGAATTTGGAAACGAAATCCATAAGCGTTTGGTGTTGAACACTATCTCCGCCATTGATTGCTACTTTCCAGTGTTTTAAATTAAGCCCCGCACGCTCTGCATCTTTAATGTCGCGTACACACACATCGTAACCAAAATTAGGACAACCACTGTGTGTTACACGATATGTTGAAATAGCAGATAACCAGCTAATAGGTCTGTTGATGAATGCAGCTGGAGGTACAATAAAAGCGGGGGTTCCGTGGTAAAGCGGTACCAATATGCCGCATACTAACCCATATACATGGGTATGGGGAGCCCAGGTCAAGGTCACACTCTTCTTGGTGTAATGCCAAACCTTTATGGTTTCTTGCAAACTATGCTGCAAGTTTCCATGGGTGATAATTGCTGCTTTAGGAGCGGAAGTTGAGCCTGAGGTATATTGCAAATAGGCTATGGTGTCCTTATTAATGGGAATTGATTGGAAATTTGAAGTTGATTGGGTCTTGAGCACATCAGTAGCCAATATCAGTGCTTTTCTTTTCAGGATTGATTCAATGCGTGAATGGTACAAAGACAAGCTTAAAACGGCAGCAATATCGGCATCTTCAGCAATGGCATTCAGGAATGCCTCATGTTTCAAAAAGTCATCAATTTTAGGGCAAGGTATTGGCACGGCGATCACGCCAGCATACCAACATCCCAGCAAACTCGTTATAAACTCGACTCCCGTTGGATAAAGAAGAATGACGCGATTACCACTTATTTGATGAGTTTGTAAATGGGCCGCAATAATTTTTGCTTGCTGATCCAATTCAGCTAAAGTAAGTTCTGCGGTTTTGTGCTCCCCGTCTTCCAAATAGCAAATGGCTTTTTGATGAGGATGTTTTTGCGCCCTATTTTGTACTACATGAACAATATTTTGCATGAGCAACTTCCGTTTGCTAAGTCAATCACTTAATTTGCATCATGCTATCAATACTCACGGATAATGTCATCTGCTATCAAGAATCAGGGGCTGTAAACAGACCCCGGTTTTTTAGATATATTATTACCAATTAGTTAAAGTTTCGTAGGTATTTTGGGAATGGGTCTTTAAAAATTCAGTAAAATCTTTGGTCCCTAAAGGTTTACTAAAGTAAAAACCTTGCATTATGTAACATCCGTTTTCTTTTAAAAATTTAATTTGCTCTAGCGTTTCTACACCTTCTGCCAGACAATCAATATTCATCCGATGTGCCAAGGCAATGGTGTTACTTACGATATTTCTGCTATCAATACTGACTTCAATATCTTGAATAAACGTTCTATCAATTTTTATTTTATTGATTTTAAATAATTTTAGGTTACCAAACTCTGAATAACCAGTACCAAAATCATCTATGGCGAGTGCAATACCCATCTCTGTAAATTTATTAATAATTGGAATGGCTTCATTGTGAAATGCATTAGATTCTGTCAGTTCCAACTCGAGGTACTTGGGAGATAATTTTACTTTATTTAAAATGTTCCTAATGCGCTCAACGAGATCGTGCTGTACCAATTGCTTTGCTGATAAATTAACTGATATGGTTAATTTAAATCCTATGCCCCGCCATTTCTTCAATTGTTTGCAGGCAGTGCTTAATACCCATTCTCCAATAGGAAGAATCATTCCATTTGCTTCTGCCAAAGGAATAAATTCCATTGGCGAAACTAATCCAAACACTGGACTTTGCCAGCGTATTAAAGCTTCTGCACCACAAACGGTTCCAGTTCTTAAATCAATGAAGGGTTGGTAATTTAAGATTAGTTCATTATTTTCAATCGCTCGATAGAGTTGATTTTCAATATTTAATTGTCTGGAAGCATCTGCAGTAATTACGGTATTAAAAATGCGTACACTATTCCCACCGCGCTCGGTCGCAAGTGTCCGCGCAGCCTCTGCATGCGTAATCAATGTATCCACATCCCTGCCATCAGTCGGAAATACACTGATACCAATGCTTGCGGTTAAATTCAATTCTTGTTGGGAAACATAGACGGGATTTTCTAATACCATAAATAAATCTTCGGTACAGTCTTCTATTTCCGACATATTACTAATGGGATCAATTAAAATAACAAATACATCTTTGCGTAATAATGAAACGAAATATTTTTTATTTTTTACTGCAAGTTGTGCAAAACGTTGCGCAATACGATGGATAACCGTAGCGGATGCTTGATGACCGATACTGTCATTAATTTTCATCATATTGTTTAATGAAAAACAGGCAATGGCGAACTTTTGATGACTTTTAATAGCTCGTTCAGTTACATTATGAATGTGATCATAAAGAAAACGTTCATTAGGTAAATCAGTTAATAAATCATGGGTTGCCTGATAGGTCACCAATTTCAATGATTTTTCTAATTCTTCCGTGCGTTCTTTGACTCGTCGTTCCAAAGAAGCATTCATATGTTTCAGTTTATGGCTAAGTAACGCATTTTCATATCCCAAACGAAATACTTTTAAAATGATTCTGTTTCCAACAAAGCAAGCAAAAAGCATAAATAGGCCGAGCACCAAAAATGAGGCAGCAATGGATATACTGAGATAGCTGACCTCAGAACCAATTGAATCAATGATTAAATATAGATGATACAAAAGTGTAGGGGTGAGTAAACAAACAATACTCGCAATTCCCATCGTTAAATCAATTGCAGTTGAGAAGGAAAAACAAATTAACACAGCAGATAAAAAGATGATGGTAGTCATTTGTTGATTAACCCCATCGTTCATAAATAAAATGCCAATACTGCTCCATATCAAACAGATTAAAATGACAATATAGAGAAAGCCTTTTCGGCATTTAAATATTTCTGCGCGGGTTATACGTCTATATTCAAAACGCAGTGCCCATACGAGATTGAGCAAATTTGCAAGCACCAAGAGGATATACCAGGAAATGATTAATATTGGGCGTGTCGACCTATAGATCGCAAGAACATACAGAAAAGCGCCAAGTATATTGGCAAAAGCACCAAGTTTTACCATGCTATGAAATGACTTGGCTGTTTCAAACTCAATCTTGTGATCAATCTCATGTTGTTCGCTGGAGGTAAGCTGCGGTTCTTCGATAAACTTATGTCCATTGCCGGGCTTTGACATATAAGCTCCTTGCCCTATCGTAGCGCGATAGAGTCATTCCCACTTTTTATATTATAGTATAAGTAGCGTTTGCTTTAGTAATTATAAAGACTCATTTTGTTAAAATATAAATCATTGCCTCCAGAACACGTCCATTTTGTATGCGTGCTGGAATTTTTTCTTGCTTTACTATCTTAAATTGATTTTGTTCTGCTAATTTTTGGATGTAATCCGGATGATGGCTGAAACGAGCACTTGTTTCAAGCGACCAGAAGGTTGTTGCACTGATTTCAATGGTAAAAATAAAATAGCCTCCAAGCTTTAGATGTTGATGAATGGTGTAAAATAACGTATCAAGCTCGCCAAAATAGGGAAAAACATCGGCGGCAATGATCAGGTCATAAGAGGCTTTATTTTGCTGAAGAAATTGATTGATTTCAGCTTCTACCAAATTATCATAAATTCCTTTTTCTTTGGCTTGGGCCAGCATTTTTCCTGAAATGTCTACTCCGATTAAACGGTTACTTCGCTCCCGAAGGACAATACCCGTGAGACCGGTTCCACATCCTAAATCTAAAGTATGAGTATTTGTTGGCAATTCCAATTGGTGGATTACACGCGCTACATGCTGGGGAATAGAATACTGCAGCGTGCTCTTCATATGTTGGTCATAATAAAGTGCATAGTTATTAAATAAATTATGTGCGTATTCTGGAGTGGTTGTTGCCTGTTCATCCCCAGTAAGAGCACGGAGCATATGCGCGCTAATCGTATCTTGGGGATTAATATCCAGAGCACGTTTTAAGTATTCCTTAGCTTTGTCCCTTTGTTCTAACTTAAGATAAATTGCCGCCAAATTATTTAAAGAGGATGTATGAGCGCTCTCGAGCTCAAGGATATGATCAAAAAGAATAATGGCTTCATTCAAATGACCTAAAGCCATTTGGGCTACGCCGGAATTGTATAAATATTCAATATTATCAGGTTCTTTTTGAAGTAATACGTCATAATGCATGAGCGCATTCTCAAAGCGATCATGATGCATGAATGTAGCTGCCAAGTTATTACGCGCTTCGATATTTTCATTATCCAAGGCTAATGCCTTGCTGAAATAATCGATTGCCAATTGGTTTTGTTGTCTTTTTAAAGCAATGACGCCCAGATTGGAAAGCGCTTCTATTTGCTTGCTGTCTTGTTCCAAAACATTTTGAAATGCTTTTTCTGCTTCAACAAGAGCGTTTTTTTCCAGATGCAATACACCGAGATAGAAAAGGGCTTCAGTATGAAATGGATTTAAGGATACTACGTTATTAAATTGGATTTTGGCGGCTTCCAATTGATTATTTTGCAGCAATAATAAGCCTAAATTAAAATGTGCCGCACTAAAATCAGGTTCAGCATGAACTGCTCGCGTATAATGTAACAGTGCTTGGGCATAGTTATTTTGCAATGCATAGACCGTTGCCAGGTTATTATGAGCCTGGGCATAATTCGGTTGCAGTTTAATGGCTTGCTGGTAATATTCAATTGCCTTATCCAGTTGATGTGACTTTTTATAGGCATTTGCAAGGTTATTCAGCAGACCCGCATTATCAGGGCTTAAAGAGAGTGCTTGTAATAAATAGAGAATTGCATTATCCATATCACCTAATTGAGCATAAGTGAGTCCTAAAAAGTGCAACGTGTTCAGATGCTTGGGCTCTTGAGACAAGATTTGTTCATAGAGGCTAATGGCTTGTGGCAACTGACCTTCATACTGGAATTTATATGCTTGCGCAAAGAGTGCATCTGTATCCATCATCAATTCTTAATTAGAGCGCGCAGTTGCTTTAATGCTTGTGCGCGGTGACTGATATTATTTTTAATTTTAGCAGGTAATTGTGCTACCGTGCATTGAAAGTTAGGGATATAAAATATGGGATCATAACCAAATCCACCTTCGCCAACAGGGAGGTTATGAATTATCCCTTTGCATCTACCTGTTGCAATAATTGGCATAGGATCTTTTGCATGGTGTACCAAGGCAATCGCGCAATAAAACCAAGCTTCTCGTTGAGGTGAGGGTACATGGGCCATTTTTTCTAATAATAAATGGATGTTTTCTGCATCGGTTGCATTGTTACCCGCATAACGAGCAGAATAAATACCCGGCTCGCCATTTAAAGCAGGTACTACTAAACCTGAATCATCGGCTAATGCGGGTTTTCCTGCATGTAAACTGGCGTGGCGTGCTTTGATGAGTGCATTTTCAATGAAACTTAAACCATCTTCTATTGCATCTGAAATTCCTAAACTGGTTTGTGGAATGCATTCAATTGGAGATAACAAATCACGCAACTCTTTGATTTTACTGGAATTGCTGGTAGCAAGAATAATTTCTTTCATAATTTAGGCCACAAAAAAATAGATAAAATGTAACGTGCAGCGCAGCGGTATTGCCACCATTAAATTAAGAATTATGTCATTCCCGCGAAGGCGAGAATCCATTCATCAATTGGTACCTCACCTTGTTTGGTGGATGGATCCCTGCCTTCGCAGGGATAACAATTTATCTCGACTTAATGGGAGGGCAGTGTAGCGAAACCCAGGATATTAGTGCTGCACTATTGCACTTCCAACAGATTTTTTTAACTATGTTATTAAAAGAATCCAGTTTAACGTGAGCGCTTAAAAATAGAAATTAAATTTTGTTGTGACATAGCATTACCTACTAAACGTTATACTGCGTTACAGACTCTCTCGGCTGCAGTCATGTATTATAGATACACTCCATCGCTTATCACTTGCGCCTTATCTAAAGTTTTGTAGGTAACGCTATATATTTAAAAATCTTAATAGAGAACAAAATTTACTTTTTTTGAACACTTTATTGTCCAAAAAATAAACCAAATAAATAGCGTTATTACAGTACTTGGGCTAAAATATGGTTTTTGGCCGGAGCATGATGATGCCCATTACACATCTTTTATTAGCTCTTTTAGTTGTTGTGATTTGGGGGATAAATTTTCTTTTTGTTTCCTTCGGACTGGAAGAAATTTCGCCTTTGTTACTCTGCGCCTTACGTTTTTTACTGGCAAGCATTCCAGCCATTTTTTTTATTAAACTTCCTCAATCTTCATTCAGAGCGATTGTCCTCTATGGTTTTGTAATGTTTGCATTGCAATTTGCTTTTCTTTTTATTGGCATGAATGTTGGTATGCCTGCTGGAATGGCTTCGTTGCTCATGCAAACACAAGTATTTTTCAGTATGTTTTTTGCGGTGGTTTTCTTGGGTGAGCAGCCTAATACGGGGCAGATTCTTGGTGCACTCGTCGCTTTTGCTGGCATTGGGTTGGTTGCTATGCATTTTGATAGTGATATCTCTTTAGCGGGTTTTGTCTTCATTCTTGCTGCTGCAGCAACTTGGGGACTGGGGAATTTGATCACCAAGAGAATTAAAGGAAGTAATACCAACATGATGGCAATGATTGCATGGGGAAGTTTTGTTGCATGTATCCCGATGTTCCTTCTTTCTTTAATGTTTGAAGGCCCTTCGAGTTTTGTTTATACCTATGAGCATATAAGTTGGCGTGGGACATTATCGTTGTTTTATATTGTTTTTGCTTCAACTTGGATAGGTTATGGGGTTTGGAACTGGCTCATTGCCCGATATCCAGTAGGCGTAGTTGCCCCATTTACTTTATTGGTTCCCATTGTTGCTATCCTGAGTTCTGTTTTAGTTTTGGGTGAGCCCTTTCAACAATGGAAGCTTGCTGCAGGATTATTAGTAATTGGTGGTTTGTGTATCAATGTATTGGGTGCGCGTTTTTTTGCAGTGAAAGAGCAGTCAGAAGTTGCCCTAAATGAATAAAGCCTGGGTGAAGCGTCGTAGCGGAACCCCGGATCTCCTATTTGATATATTGAATTTCCCGGGTTCCGCTACGCTTCACCCAAGCTACGTTTTTATAGCAAAAATGAGATATCATATGCCATTGTTACTATAATACTGGCGCTTAATTGTGAGTAACTCAAAAACCATAATATTATGTGCAGATGATTTTGGCTTGAATTCCGGAATTTCAGAAGGGATTTTAAAATTAGCGCGTATGGGACGTTTGTCCGCTGTGAGTTGTATGGTGAATATGCCCGGTTTTATTCCTTATGCCAAAGAACTACTCATCTTAAAAAAAAATAAACCAATCAAAATTGGGTTACACTTTAATCTTACAGAAGGTAATTTAGTATCTATTCCAGAAAAATCGTGTTTTTCTTTACATGAATTGCTGATTAAAACGCATATGCGCTCGATAAAATTATCTTTCATTGGAAAAGAGTTTTTGGCACAACTGGACCTGTTTACGGACATCATGGAACAACTTCCCGATTTTATTGATGGCCACCAGCATGTCCATCAATTTCCTATAATACGGAATGTCATTTTGGATCTCTATGCACAAAGATTGAAAAGTCATGGAACTTCTATTCGTTCCACTTGGCCTTCCATTGATTTGCCTCAATCTCGGTTGAAAGCAAAAATATTGAGTCTTACAGGAGGTAAAGCTTTACTGAAGCAACTCATCAAATTGGGCATCCCTCACAATCGTTACTTCTCAGGTATTTATGATTTTGCCCCAGCAGCAAACTATAGAGAATTATTCAGGAAATGGATGAGTGTAACCAGGGAGAATACTCTAATTATGTGTCATCCGGGGACAAGTTCCAATAGTACAGATCCTATCGCACATGCGCGTCTTAAGGAATTTAATTATTTTTTAAGTGACGAATTTTTAAAGGATTGCGATGAGTTTCATGTTCATTTAGAGCAGCATGAGAATTTATTATAAGACAATTTCAGGTTAAATTTACCTGCTTGTTTTTTTTATGTATTATCTTTCTAGGGTTATCAGACCCTGGGGCAATGGTATTTGAATAAAAAGGAAAAAGCCTTGAAAGACTTTTTTTGGATCTCTTTTGGTGCGATCTTTGGCGCAAATTTGCGTTATCTCGTGAGCCGTTTTTTCGCTAAGTATTTATCGGCAGATATTCCTTTTGGGACATT
Source organism: Legionella bozemanae (assembly GCF_001648595.1). Taxonomy (GTDB): domain Bacteria; phylum Pseudomonadota; class Gammaproteobacteria; order Legionellales; family Legionellaceae; genus Legionella; species Legionella bozemanae. Next base: position 179,878 of record NZ_LBAW01000002.1, read on the forward strand.
CATTGTTAATGTGACCGGAAGCTTTATTATGGGGTTTTTTCTTGCCTGGACTTTAGAGCGAGTGGAGGTTGATCCACGATGGCGCTTGTTTATTGCCGTTGGGTTTTGCGGAGCTTACACAACATTTTCAACGTACAGTTACGAAACTTACATGCTTTTGGAACAAAGTGATTATGGGCTTGCTGCACTAAATTTTATTTGTAATAATCTTTTTTCACTATTGGCAGTTATTGCGGGTATCGTACTCGCTCGGGCAATTTGATATGAATCATGTAAAAGTTTCTATCTATATTAATGAATCGGACAAATGGCAGCATCGTCCCTTGCACATTGAGCTATTAGATATGCTTGATAAAAATGAAATTGCAGGGGGCACTGTCTTGCGTGCTGTTGCTGGATTTACATTTAAAAGCCCTGTTGTATCTGCCTCATTGGTGGATATAGGTAGTAAGCTTCCCTTAGTTGTGCAATTCATTGATACAGCAGAAAAGATAGATTCTATATTACCGAAAGTGAAGGAAATGGTCGGAAAGCGCCTTATTATTCGTGAGCCTGTAGAAGTAGTTAGTGGGATTTATCCTGACTCTTATTAACATCTATTTTCTAGCATGACCCAACATTTGTATGTCAATGCAGAAAGATATGCCTGTGCGTGTATGAAATTCAGCTCTAATTTTTAGCTGAAACTCCCAGATTGATTTATTTCTTGTCAAAATTTGTTGTAAAAATCTATTTATACACTATAATAATCTATAAATAGAGGATTTTACCATGAATCATTTGCATTTGGCATCTTTAACATCTCAAGATTTAAGTGAAGACGTTCTAAAACGTAACACCCAGAATGTAATTGCACTTTTAAAGCATTGGCAATTAAAAAATGAAGAAGAGTGTGAGCTTTTAGGTGGAATAAGCCCTGCACAACTTGCCAAATTTAAAAGAGGAACCGCACATATATCTGGCAGAGATACGATCGAACGGGTAGGTAATCTTTTAGGGATTCATAAAAATCTGAGAATTCTCTATCCGTACAATCGAGAAATAGTCTATCAATGGATAAAAGGGAGAAATCAAAAACTCCATAATCTTCGTCCATTAGATATTATGTTGGAGCAAGGTTATATTGGAATTGCTCAAATAAGGCGACTTACTGATTTTATGCGAGGTCAGTAAACGTGTCATTATTTGATGCTGTCAGAGAATATTCACAAGATATTTTTAGAAATATAAGAGGCATTAAGGTATCCCAGGATTTATTCGATGATCTCAGTGATGATCCGGTAAATTGGGAAGCGGCCAATATCATAGAAAGCCATACTCATCCTGTACTAACCAATCAATCGTTAATTCAACGGGCATTTGATTACAGCAAAAATGATTTTATTGATTATCCATTTGAAAAGATAACGAGCTCACGTTACAGCGATGGTGCAATTGCTTGCTGGTATGGATCAGAAACGTTGAAAACGACAATTTATGAAACAAGATATCACTTTATTCAGGAAATCAAAGATTCCTGGGAGATTTTTCAAACCCAAGATACAGTCATTATCGATAGACGGGTTGCGAAAGTTTATTGCCAAGGATTAGGGCTTGATTTGACAGGAAAAAAAGAAGAGTTTCCCTGGCTCGTTGATCCGGATAATTATACGCAATGCCAAGAAACAGGAAGAAGAGTAGCCCATGAAGGGCATCCCTTATTGATTGTTCCATCTGCTCGCGATCCAGAGGGAATTAATCTCGTTGTTTTTAATCCCGCATTACTTTCTAATCCCAGGGAGCATTGCAAGTTACAATATATCTTCGACATAAAAAAGAAGAAAATTCAATGTCTTAGAGGGAAGGAAATCATCCTGGAACAAAGTGACATGAATATTTAAAGAGAAATCCTGAATTTTGTTTGAACGGCTTTATTTGGCGCATCTTGAACGAAAAATCCTCTGGAAAATACTCACATAGCCATCTATGCTCCATTGTCCAAGAGAGTTTTTTATTCAATTCGCACTCAAATCAGACCATTTTCTCATGAGAGGTTAAGCATTATTTTAACGACATGCCCAAAATCTTGATATGATGAAGCTATAAACTGAAACAAACCCCAAAACAAGAAATAAAGCAAATAAATAATTTAGATTAGTGTAACGTAAAAGCACGAAATAAAGCATTTCGTTAATGATTCCTGCGGAAGCTGCTACCAGGAAAAAATGAGGGAAGCTCAAATTTTTTTCATCATGCAGTTGCGAAAAGGTTAAATATTTATGTCCTAAAAAACTGACATTAAAGGCAATTAAAAAGGCAAAAACATTCGCTACGAGTGCCTGGACATGCATAAATTTCACTAAATTAAACACAGTAAAAAGATGAATGAATGCGGCAGCGCCACCAATACCCACAAAATAAATCAGTCTATGCCTTAATTTAAGTTGTGCTGTCATCAAAACTGGCTTCCTCATCAATAACGTAATGAGGCCTGTGTTTCACCTCATCAAAGACCCGCCCTATATATTCCCCCACTACGCCCAAGGCGAAGAGTTGCAAACCGCCAAAAAAGGTAATCGTGGTGACTATGGTTGCCCAACCGGGTGTTTCGATACCGAAAATCAAGGTACTTATTATAATCCAAATACCGTAAAGGATCGCCAGGGTTGCAACACCAATTCCACCAATAGCAATCATACGTAATGGAAATGCGGTAAAAGAGGTAATCCCGGTAATTGCTAAATCCAAAAGTGAGTAAAAATTCCATTGTGAAGTACCTGTTTTACGAGGTTGGACTTCAAAAGGAACAGCAATTTGTTTAAATCCAACCCAGCTATATAAGCCCTTCATGAAACGATTCCTTTCGGGCAATTTTTGGAGTGCTTGCACAATCTTGCGATCTAAAAGCCTAAAATCCCCTGCATTTGCAGGGATATTAATGCGATTTATTCGCGAAGTAAGTTGATAAAATGCTTTGGCACAAGTCCTTTTTAACCAGGATTCATCAGAACGGTTTTGTCGAACTGCATAAACCATATCATATCCCTCTTCCCATTTGGCCATAAATTGGTTCAAGAGTTCTAGGGGGTGTTGGAAGTCGGCATCCAGAAGAATCACTGCATCACCTTGGGCATGGTCAAGTCCAGCACTTATGGCATTTTCCTTGCCAAAATTTCGACTAAAACGAATGCAACGAAGGGCAAATTGAGTTCTCAATTGCTGAATAATTACCGGTGTATTATCCTGGCTGCCATCATCTACAATAAGTATTTCATATGCATAGCCAAGATTTTTTATTGTATCAATCAATGCAGCAATAAATTCGGCAATTCCTGCTTCTTCATTATAAACTGGGACAACGTAGGAAACACGTTTTGTATGATTTACTGGTTTGGACATATCTGGTTTAATAATTTTGGTATTATGGCTACTGTAAATAAATGCTTATATATTAACTTGAATCGTAAGTTCTCGTAAGTAGATTTAATTTTTTTCTTTTTAGGGAATTATTAAGCTGATACTATGTACCCTATTTTTGCTTCCAGCTCTACGGACAAAGCATGAGGTATATTGATTTTGAAGTATTATGGAAAAATCAGAAGGGATCGATTTTTCTGGATGAAAAAATTGCTAAATTTTTATTTAAGCAAAAAGAAGGGGTGAATTTCTTATCCTCATTGCCTAGTGGTTCTGTTTCAGGAAAATCATCCAAATTAAGTATCTTTAACAGCTCTCCTCAATTTATCTTTAGCCATCAATTAGTCCTATCAGGTAAAAATCAGTGGCATATTATTGATAATGCCCACAAAGGCAAAGGTGGCTTTGGTGCGGTTAACGAATCAAAATATAAAATAGTCGTGACTCGTGAGGCAAAAAATAAACCTTATCAAGCCCGATTAATCCCTGTGAACGATGTAGTCAAAATACAAAAAACTTCCAAGGATACGCCATATCCTGAATTATTGAAGCGGACGGCAAAAGAAGCGTTAAGACAAAAAAAACACGGGGTAAATGTTGTTGGCGTAGTTGGAACCGGAGATATGGTTATTACTATCCTTGAGGATTGTGGTACCAGCCTTGATAAGCTATTACCTTTTACACCCAGCTGCAATTATTCGTTTCAGTTCCGCTTGCAAGTCGCAGCACGCATAGCGAGTGAGATGCTTTTGTTACAACAAAAGGGAGTGGTACATCGGGATCTTAAGCCGGCAAATATTTGTTATAAAAAGCTAAGCAATGGGCAATTTCTTATAATTTTTATTGATTTTGGTTTGGCTGAAGATATTGATTCAAAAAATAATCTAAAAGCTTCAGGAACACTGGCTTATATGGCTCCGGAAGTCATTTTGGGGAAAGGCAGCACTTATCAATCGGATATGTATGCATTAGCAGCAATATTTGGTGAAATCTTTGGTGCACGGCATCTTCTAAAATATAAGGAATTAGCAGTAAACCTAGCTGATTTAGCTCAGGCCTCCTATTGTTTTGATGGTTTATTTACAGGTTATGATGTATCTCACATCGATCCTTATCTTTTAGAAGATATAAAGATTTTGCTCAATTGTTTACAAAGTGAAAACCCTGAAAAACGTCCAACGATTGATCAAATCAATAAATTTCTTATAACTTTGCCCTCCAGGATGGATGCATATAAAAATTTTAATGAGCAATGGGCGGTTATGGCTAAGAAATTTGCAGAATTTGAAGCCTATCATCAACAAATGAAATTATTAAAATCAAAACATGATTTATTCCCATTTAGAAACAAACTGTTACATGTTCCTAATCCAGTAAGCCATGTATTTAATGGAAGGATGCTCCACAAAAGAGAGGAAATTTATAAAGAAATTTCAACGTTTGCTTTACCTTTATCTCATTACGAATTATCAAAACGATTAATTCAAGAAAATCGTAGGGCAGATTTTGAAAATGAAGACAATCCTTATCCGAATTTGGAAAAAGTAATTCGAATGCTAGAGCAGGAAAATTTGCAATTTAAAAACGCAATACACAGTTTTAACGAATACGTCAATGTGATTATAGATGGCAAACAGTTAACAAAAAAATTTATTACTACAAACAGCACTGGGATGAGAAAAATTGCCGGTATTTTAAGTTCTACACTATCTCCCTTGGAACAGTTGGAACAATTACAGCAAATTGGTCAAGCAAAGACAACAGCGGGATTTTTTTACTTTTTCAGCCACTCCAAGTTTTTTGGTAGAGGTCGACATGAGAATATGGAGAAACTTTATCAGAAACTCGCTCGGCTTGATCCCCAAAAAGAGCAAACGGAATATTTGGCGAAAACTCAAATGGATGAGATCACCCAGTTTATTCAGAACACAACGAAGTTTACGCATTAAAACCTGGATATCGTGGCGAAACCCGGTTTCGTTTCGCTGCACTAAGGCTGCATTATTTATATCCATAAGGGTTTTCGTTTTTCGCAAATCGCTTTTGAGGGAGCTATGTTTGGCAGCGAGAGATAATCACCATGGTCCAAACTACAAGTGCATTAATAATCGTAATAAAAACGGCAGCTGAGCCGAGATCTTTTGCTTTTCTAGTCAGAGGATTCCAGTCGCGGCTTATCCGATTCAATGTGGTTTCTATCGCTGAATTCAATAATTCAGCAATTAAGACTATGAATAATGTGCTAATTAATAAAGCGCGCTCAACATAAGTTTTCCCTATAAAAAAAGCAAGAGGCAATGCAATGATGCCGGCCAATAACTCAAGACGAAAAGCAAATTCGTCTTGAAAGGCCGCTTTTAATCCATAAAGAGAATAACGAGTGGCTTCTTTTAATTTAAGAATTGTTTTAACTATGAATTTAGGCATTTGAGTAATCCTACAACTTATTTTGCTAAGGTCTGTTTCCATTTCTACTAGCTCGGCCAGAACATTTGGTGCAAGCTAGCGAAATGTAAAATAGACCCTAGTTTGTCTGAGATTGCTGTACTTTTCAAATAGATATTCCATAATAGACTTCTTCGAAACTCGCTGCATCGGCAAATTGCTTCGCCGATACAGTGCTCGAATCCTCATGTGACTGCGTGTACACTCAGATTCTGCGCTTCATTTCTCCTTGCACTTAGCTCACTGCAGCGAGTTTCGAAAGAAGTCTAATCAAATCGAACAGGAACGTACTGATGTCAGTTTTCTATGAGGTTCAGTGTCATTATCTTAGATTTAGGGGTTGGGTATGGAGGAACATTTTTACACAAGTTTAGTCGACTTACTGGAAAAAAAGGCAGAGAAAAATCCGGATTTCCCACTCTATACCTTCATAAATAAAAAAATACAGGAAAGTAAGAGTCTGACTTATCGTGAGTTGGCAGACCAAGCAAAGAAAATAGCAAGTGTTCTTTGCGACGTAACACAGCCTGGCGATCGGGTATTAATTATTTATCCTCCTGGCCTTGATTTTATTGCGGCCTTTTTTGGTTGTTTGTATGCAGGGGTTATTGCTGTACCTTCATATTCTCCTACTACTACCGATTGGGCAAAAAAATTCCAACATATTATTAAAAATTCAGATGCATGTGTTGTTCTGACCACAAAAGAGCTTGCACAACAAATCAAAAAATACAAAGAGTATGAACAGTTAAGATGCATCATCACAGAAGATTGGGTCAATGCAATTGAGACATGGAGCCATTTTGCGTTTAAGGAAGATCATATTGCTTTGTTACAATACACCTCTGGTTCAACTGGAAAACCCAAAGGAGTGATGATTAGCCATGGTAATTTGTTGCATAATTTATTTGTAATAGGAAAAGCAAACAGCCTTACTGCCGAAGACATTAGTGTTTCTTGGTTGCCTCATTATCATGATATGGGACTTATTGGTGGGATATTACAACCTGTTTTCAGTACGATTCCTGTAAAGTTGATGTCACCATTAACCTTTTTGCAGCGCCCGGCAATTTGGTTGGAAACAATGACATATTATCGAGCTACAGCAACGGTTGCTCCTAATTTTGCTTATGATTTATGTGCCAGTAAAGTCACTGAAGAAGAAAAAAGCCGATTGGATTTAAGCAGCTTGCAATGTGCAATGAGCGGGTCAGAACCTATTCGCAAAGCAACCATTGAGCGTTTTCTTCAACGTTTTGCAAGCTGCGGTTTTTCACCTGAGGCTTTTTATCCTTGTTATGGACTTGCTGAATCGACATTAATGGTTACAGGAGGACGTCGCAAACAAGGAATAGACAGTCAATGGGTAGATAAGAAAACACTGAATCAGAACAAAGTCCTTTATTGTGATGAAACGCATCCTGATGCCCACAGTTTGATTAATTGCGGACAGCCCGTTGATGGTTGTTTTCTTGCCATTGTGAATCCGCAGACGTTGCAGGAGTGTCCAGAACGGGTGGTTGGCGAAATATGGGTAGCAAGTAAAAGTGTTGCCCAGGGTTATTGGCAATTACCCAAGGACTCAAAGCATTATTTCGATGCACGCATCGCCCATAAAGAACATTCTTTTTTACGCACCGGGGACATGGGGTATCTGGATCAAGGGGCGCTTTATGTCACGGGACGTCTCAAAGATCTGATTATTATTCGTGGATGTAATTATTACCCACACGATTTGGAAGATACCATCCATACATGCCATCCCTACTTGCGTGAGCATGGTTGTGCCATTTTTTCAGTAGAAGAAAATGACTCGGAATTATTAGTTATTGTGCAAGAAATTAAAAAGCAAGTTCAGGGGCTGAACTTAGAAGAAATCATCAGAACCCTACGGGGCAATTTGCGGCAAATGCATGGGATTGAGGCAGATGTTGTGGTACTTGTTGAGCCTAAATCAGTTCCTAAAACAAGCAGCGGAAAAACACAGCGCTTATTATGTAAGAAAAAATATCTGGAAGGTGGCCTAGGTATTATCTGTATCGATAAGCTCGTAAAAAAGGAGGCAGAGGAACCTGTAAAAACCCTGAATTCCGAATCTTCAAATATTGCCCAGATGCTCAAGCCCATTTTTAATGAAGATCTTGCGGTTTTAGATAAAGAAAAAAAGTTAAGCGAAGTGGGTTTAAATTCAGTGCAGCTGGGGGAATTACACTATGTGCTGTCGACATGCGCTGACAAAGATATATCGATTGAATTTCTGCTCAGGGATCCAAGCCTAGGCGAAATTATGGATTTATTTTCAGGAAAATCGGAGCAACAAAAACAGTGTGATCATTTCCTGATTGATTTGGTTGCTGAGTTTAATCAATATAAAAATATGACACCTTATATTACCTCTTTGCCCAAAGCGATGCCAGAACATGTATTATTGACTGGAGCTACAGGCTTTTTAGGAGCTTATTTACTGCGTGAGCTTTTAATTAATACGAGCTGGTATATTACATGTCTTGTTCAGGCCAGTTCACCCGCGGCAGGACGAAGCAGAGTGATGCAAAATATGGAGCACTATGGTGTGTGGAATCCGGTTTTTCATGATCGCATTAAAATCGTTTTAGGCAATTTGGAAAAAAACAATTTAGGTCTCGCTAAACAAGACTGGTACTATTTGGCAGATACTGTTGATCTTATTTTTCATGGAGCTGCCGTCCTTAATTTTATTTATCCTTATCAAAAACTGGCAGCAAGCAATGTGTTTGGTACGAAACAACTCATCGAGTTAGCCGGGTACAGGCGGCTGAAAGCGCTGCATTATATTTCAACGGTAGGCTATTTTATGTCTGCTGATTTAGCAGATGATGCAGTAATCAGTGAACAAACTGAGCTTACACCCGAAGACGGGATTTATGGTGGTTATAATCAAACAAAATGGTTGGCTGAACGATTGGTATTTCATGCGCGCACCTATAATATTCCAACAGTGATTTACAGGCCGAGCTTGATTACAGGGGAAAGTCAAACTGGATATTGGAACCAGGAAGATGTGGTATGCCGTGTCCTCAAAGGATGTGTTGAACTGGGCGCCCGCCCATTATTGAATGTAGATTTTAATTTTGTTCCAGTGGATTATGTCGCCAAGGCAATCGCCCGATTTGCTTTGGAAAGACCCTATCAGTCCGATACGTATCATTTAATAAATCCGCAGGAAGTCGATGTCGATAAATTATTTGGATACGTTAAGGCCAAAGGTTTTAAGATAGAAGATGTCCCCTATCCTGATTGGGAAAAAATGATTAAGGAGAAAAGTCAATTTGATCTGAATCATCCATTTTCTCCATTACGGCCTTTCTTTACGGAAAAGGTCTTACATAAGGACCGTTCATTATTTGATTTATATCTTCACAACAATCAGGCGAAAATTGATTGCACCTATACAAAAACCCAGTTAGGCAATCATGAAATTTATTGTGAAAAAATAGATGAAACGGTATTCAATAAATACCTTAATTATCTGATTCAATGTGGATATTTAACCCAAGCCACTGAAGACACAACGAGTTAAGAAGTTCTGTGTGCTATATTTTTACAGGAGGAGGTTAATTAGGAAAAAATATGCCACGCATTCAACACATTACATCATTGCCTAATGATAAGGGGATGGATGTGTGTAAACTTGTAAAAGAACATCACTTTGGTTTGTATGAAACCATAGGTTTGCGCCCGAGCCAAGAGGATGCGGCCTTTGCATGTTGGTATGCACGCGATCATTTTAAATACCTTACCCCTCAAGAAATTGGTCGTCGTTTGTGGACGAGTTATCACCTGATTAATATTTTAGGACGCAATGTGATGTATGGAGGTACTACCGCATCAACGACTGTATATGATGGCCATGGCGCGTTGATCACTGCAACTTTAGCAGACTCCATTTCTTTTGCAGTGATTTTCGACACGCAGGGGGAGATAGCAGGTGTAATGCGTTTAAATAATATTATTCATCATCCCAATGTAGAGCTAGAGCGTATTCAAAGAGCTGGAGGGGTAGTTTTTTTTGATCGCATCGATGGTCAATTGGCGGTATCCAGGGCAATAGGAGATTTTGATTATAATGCCGAGGTAGTTTGTGCTGATGCAAGTATCGATATCAATTACCTTGATGAAATTTATGAACATATAGGTATCTCCAAAGAAAACGTAGGAAAAGTGCAATTGATTACGACATGTGATGGTTTTACCGAGCCTTTAGCGTTTCAGACTAAAAAAGAGCATGAGCAATGGCTTTTAAATTGTTTAAGGGAAATACCCTCAGCAAGAACGCTAGAGGAACAGCTATTAGCAAAAATGCTTGCTAATAAAGCGCTTGAATGGGGATCTCGAGACAATATTTCAATTGCCGTACAAACACTTTCTCTGTCTTTACCTTTTTTGATAGGGATTTATGATGGTCATGGAGGAAAAGAAGCTTCACGCTACACTGCGGAGAATATAGGCGCTGTTTTTGACTATCAGTGCTCCTTAACTCAAGAGGCCTATGCACAGCAATCGTTGAGCGCAGAGAAAAACTTCACGATATATTATCGCGATAATAAGGATCGAGAATGGTATGAACCTTTAGCTGATGCCGCTAAAAAAGAAAGAGAGTCTGAGCTTTCCAAATCTGGAGGTGTGCGCTCACAATTGCAATTATTGATGGAGCAAGCGGAAGAATATCTCACTTCAGCGAAAGGAAAAGGAATGGATAAGAACGCTGCTGCAAATTTAGAAACAGCTGTACACCATTTTTATGGTGTGATGAACGCGCTATGTAACTTCTATACTGATTTGACTCTAAGCAAAGAAGAGTTTGGTGAATGTGTAAACTACATCCTCCGCTCCGATGCAACGTATCAATTCGTCCCTGTGCGGTATTCATTTTTGTCATTAAATTTCGAAGAATGTAAGGAACATGCAGAAATAATTAAAAAGAATAATTTGTTAATGCAAATAATAATGGACTTAACCGTGTAGTTGGCTCCATTCTGGAGCAGTGAACCAATCCAGAGCCCCTAGTAAGTTAAAGCGAAAATGTCCGGAGGCATATTACTTACACACCCAAATATCTTTTTGAGTGATTTATGTAAGTTCAATATAAAAAATAAGATGATACTATAAAAGGCCTATATGCTCATTGCCTTGCAGTGGTTCTGGTTTTTTCTCTTGTTGCTCCGAGCGCAGAATAGCAAAAAGCGTGACACAGGCACAAATCAATAGGTAAAGAGCCGGTGCTTCAGATAATTTCAATGCCTGGATGAGTTGTGTAAAAGCAAGTGGTGCCGCACCACCAAATAAAGCAATACCAAGACTATAGCTAAATCCAACTCCACAATAACGTAAATGGGCTGGAAATGATTCACTGATAAGAACCACATAGCTGCCATTGATCATTGCTCCAAATAAAGCAAAACATAAGGTGAAAACCCAGACAAAAGATTCGCCAAAATGGTTCAGCCCATAAAAAAGCGGGTAACACGATAAAATCAAAAGTGTGGCACCGAAGATAAGTAATTTTTTACGGTTACACCGATCAGACAAGCTGCCAAAGACTGCAGTGAGTACTGCAAAGCTTAAAAAGCTTACTAAATTAATTAAATAAGTATGCGTTACCTTAAGCTTCACTATAGAGGTAAGATAGGCAGGCAAATACAAAAAAAGTGAAATAATGCTGGACGAAACGGCAGTAAATAAAAAAGCATGGAATAATTTTTCCCATGATAAGGTCCACAGTCCCCAAAATGGCTGATGATGCAATTTTTCTTCTTTTACCATAGTTAGGAAAACAGGAGTTTCAATCGACTGCTTGCGAATTATATAGCTAATAATCCCTAAGCCAAATCCAATTATAAAAGGAATACGCCAACCCCAAGCCATCATTTGCTCTTGGTCCAAGAGCGATGTAAGAATAAATCCTACTAATGCTCCTAGGCTATTGCCAAGGGTAATGCACATGAATACAAGACCAATAGCAAACCCGCGCTTTTCTCGGGGAACGTGTTCTATCGTAAATACGGCAGCTCCAGGAATTTCTCCGCCAACAGAGAATCCTTGCATCAATCGTAGCAAAATTAGGACGACGGGGGCAGTCATCCCAATGGATTGATAACCAGGTAAACATCCCATAAGCAAAGTTGCGGTTGCCATCATAAAAACGGCAAGTGAAAAGGCGGATTTTCGGCCAAATTTATCGCCTAAGTGGCCAAAAAATACACCACCTATAGGCCGTGCTAAATACCCAAGCGCAAAGACTGCAAAAGTATTAATTAACCCAATAAGCGCATTGGTGTTTGCGAAAAAATTTTGACTAATGTAAGGTGCAAAGAGGGCGTAAATCGTAAAGTCATAAAATTCTAATGCACCGCCTAAGGCAGTAAGTGTCACAATTTTATATTGCTCTTTATTCATGATTTATTCTTTTCGCAAGTAACTCTGTCATCCTTCGTAGGCGGGGAGCCACTTTTAAATTGGCAATGTGGTCCATCATGAATGGATTCCTGCTTTCGCAGGAATGACAACATCCGCTTTTCTGTTCTCTTGATAGCCATTGGGCTATTATGTTGCATTGATTTTGACCTATAGGAATTTTTTTTACAAGAGAGCGTTATAAATTAACACCATAAATTTTTTTTGAACCCAGGTGCTACTAAATGAGTAAAGATTTACGATGGGGTGTGGATTTCCGGGACTTGAATGGCCCGGAATTGATGGTTATCGTATTTGCAGGGATTTAGTGTCGACTACTGACTCATCAGTACGCTCTGTAAAGGATTGAAATATACTTAATCGATGTGATTTACCAAAAGAAATTGGTGGTAAAATCTGATTTTTCTGGCTTTCAACTAAGGTCATGGCATTTTGGACGAGCAGTTTAAACCCTTCACCACAATCATCTTTATTCAATTCTGAGGCATAATTATCAATAAAAAATTGAGCTATTATGCTTGCGGAGTCGCCTTTTAGGCCTAAGATACCGTTTTCAATGAGTTCTGAGGTAGCACATTTATTTAAAATGGACCGTAAATGATCGAAATTAATATTCACATGGTGGTTTAAACTTGCAAATGTCTCTATTTCAATCTGGTTGAGAAACTTAATTGTCAATCCTCCTCGCCCAACACCTAAAAATGGTTCAATTTTTCCTAATTTAGGAATGAAATCTACATTCCAGACAGCGCGTTCATTACTGGACTTAATATAGAGCAGAGTGAGCCCCAATATATGTCTGGAGAATTCAGTTAGAGGGACTGAGCCAGGCTCTTTATTCTCAAATCTTAAAAAAGATTTCTCAATAAGACCGAGAAAGAACTCTATTTCAGGATTGTTTACTACTTGCGTCACAGATAAAAAAAGCTCATTTAAAAAAATTTCTCCATCTTTTCTATTTATTGCCGGAAGTGTTTGTAATAATTCACGCATTACTTTTAAATGCCACATAATTAGCCACCATAAGATTAGTTTGCGCAAAAAATAACAAAAATAGATTAAGAGAATATTAATTGAGCCTGTTAAAATTGGATAATTGAAATATACAATGTGCAACACGAACATTACATTCTGCAGGAGAGATATTTTTTTTGCAATAATGACTTTCATTTAAGCATCTGGAGTTTTTTTGAACTAATATGATACTAAGCGAGTACTGATTTACGGTGCTTCATCATGGACATAAAGGATCATTGGGACCACAATGCGCGAATGCCGTTACTTTTCATAGGTCATGGTTGCCCTATGAATGCAATTCAAACCAATAAATTTACATTGAGCTTGCAGGCATTAGGTAACAAAATTCCGCAACCCAAAGCGATCGTATGCATTTCAGCACACTGGCTAACGACAGGCACTTGGGTTACTCATATGCTAAGTCCCAGAACTATTCACGATTTTTATTGCTTTCCCAAAAAATTGTTTAAGGTAGTATATCCAGCCCCAGGATCTCCTGAAACGGCAGAGCTGATTAAAACCCTTGTTACTGAGACCTCAATCAATCTGGATGATGAGCAATGGGGATTAGATCATGGAACTTGGTCTGTGATGCGCCATATATATCCTCGGGCGAATATCCCTATTGTTCAGCTCAGTATTGATATAGAAAAACCCGAAGAGTTCCATTATCAAATGGGACAGCAGTTATACTTGCTGCGAGAACGAGATATTCTCATTGTCAGTAGCGGTAATTTAGTACATAACCTTTCCAAGGTTAGTTGGGAATGCAAATCAAAACCCTATGATTGGGCAATTGAATTCGACGAATGGATCAAAGAAAAACTAATACGTAGAGATTTTGTCGCATTGATTAACCATTATGGCAATACTCTTGCAGGAAAACTGAGTGTTCCTACTTGTGATCATTATTATCCCTTGCTTTATATTTTAGGTGCTGCACGAAGTGAAGACGAACTTGTTTTTATTTATGAAGGGATTGAGAATAGTTCTGTTTCAATGCGCACATTTTTTTTGGGTATGAATTTAAATAAACAATAATACTTAACTTTTTGATCTAATTAGCAAATAATCCTGGAAAAAGCAGTTGAAAGCATGGCGAGCAAACTAAAGGTGCTGAGAGATGTTGGATTTTTAAATTTTTTTGTGAAAACAGCAGTCGCTGCTACGTGAGCGAAAAAATTTAAAAAATCCGGCAGATTCAGTATCTTTAGCTTGCGCAGTAGGTTTTCCCCGCTTTTTCTAGGATAATAAAATAAACCGAATTAAAAGGAATTGTAAATGCAATCTCAAATGGATAAACCTCATATTCAATTAGCCATCATGTCACGCTGGTATGTCGTTTCACGAGCATTACATGCCGTAGCTAAATTAGGCGTAGCAAATCATCTGTCCTCTGGGCCTAAAAGGATTGATGAATTGGCGAAGGTTACAGAAAGTAAGCCGGAATTACTGGATAGAATATTAAAGTTTCTCAGTAGTTATGACTTATTTAATTACAACAATGGTTTTTATTCGTTGACTGAATTATCCAAGCCGCTGTGTGACGATGACCCTCATTCCATGCGCGATGTGTTATGTATGGTTGATGATGCTTGGTGGCAAGCTTTTTCCCAGCTGGATGTGAGTCTTAATACCGGAACGCCTGCATTTGAAATACAACATGGCGATGATTTTTTTAGTTTTCTAAGTAAAAATGAAGAGAAACAGCAGAATTTTGATAGAGGAATGGCCAAGCTATCTTCTTATGATGACGCGGCGATTAGCAATGCATTCAACTTCTCTGAATTTTCCAGTTTCGTTGATATGGGCGGGGGACGCGGAGGATTGGCGACAGCAATTACTAAGCAATATCCCGGATTAAAAGCTATTCTTTTTGATACCCCGGCAGTTATTGGTCAATTGGATCCTAATAAGTTCTCCAATAAAGTCACTCTTCAAGAAGGAGATTTTTTTGCGACAATCCCATCAGCAGATGCCTACATTTTTAAAGGCGTTTTGCACGATTTTAATGATGAAATGATGCATAAAATATTAAAGAACTGTGCCCAGCAAATGTCTAAAAATACAACTTTATTTATTGCCGAACAAGTAATGCCAGATGATGATAAACCACATCCCAATAAAACGATGGATATTGTGATGATGGTTTTATTAGGAGGCAGACAACGCACCTTATCTGAATGGCAAAAATCAATTGAACCTGCAGGATTTACTTTTAAAAACAGTTATCCAACAAATAGCTTATTTACTTTAATGGAATTTCAACCTAAGAAATAAGGTGGAGTAGGGCAGTGAAACTCCATTTATGAACGGGTAATCCTGTTTGGAAGATGGTAATTTATCGCGTTAAACTGAACTTTAGGTTTTTTTACAGAGGATTTTATGACCACTATTTTAATCTACTCATGCTATTCCTCGCTTTGCTCGTGAGGTATTGTTAGTTTTTTTTGAGTCATTATTCAATAAATAGTGCACTACGTCCCGCGGACAAGCCCTAAGAGAACCACGTAAAATTTGAATGTCATTTATGTTTTTTAATGAAATATACTCAACGCGATACGTAGGGGGTTAAATTTCGCGTGGATCGCTCAAGGACAAGCCGCGGGACTCAAGTTTCCCTGGGCTGCGTCAAGCTATGCTAATCATGATGTAACACAGAGCAAAAAATATTTTGCGGATCATAGAGTTCTTTTAGTTTCAGCCAATCCGTATAGCGTTCTTCGAAATGATTTTGCCAAAATTTTATATCCGACGAGTCTCCCAGATATCCAGAAAGATAACGCTTGCCACCTTGAGGTAAAAAAAGTGCATCCAGCTGTTTAATTGTTTCTAAACAACTTGGAATTAATGCTTTGGGCAAACCTGGATTCAGGATCATGAAAGCAAAAATATCTTTATCTTTAGGAAGTTGTAAAAAACCAACAGGAGTATGAGACGCGATCCGGGCAAGATGTACTACTGTAGCATAGTGTAAAGGCAAAGTAGCTAATAATTCTTCCAGATTATTTAATTGTGAAGCGGGTATAAAGCATTCATACCATGGATGTTGCAATTCCCATTGCCCCGTCATTTTCATTGCATCAAAACGCGAATCATGACGATGTAAATAAGAGTGGATTGATTCATCCTGGGTATGCAGTAAACGCCAGGGCTTTAATCCCAAATCGTGAAAATCAGGCGGCAGATTATCATACTCTAGAGCTATATGAAGGGAATAAAACCATTGCGCAAAAGGCAAACGTCCTTTTTTCGATAATTTCGCGCCTTGCAGTGCTGGTGTGCAAAATGATTCCACATAATCTGCCTTTGTTTGGCATAAAAGCAAATCATGAAGCCATGCGTCTTTATCCAAATAGAGCAAAAAGAAGGTCCTGACATTTTTTAAACAAGGTCTTAAGGCAATGCAGGCTTTAGTAATCAAGCCAAAACGCCCTTGTCCACCCAAACACGCGTGCATTAAAGAAGAGTGCTCTTCTGTCTTAACCAATTCTCCATCAGCCTTTAATACTTCCAAGGCTTTGATATGGGCAATCACACTTCCGTATTTGAATGATGAGGCCCCCATCCCTCCTGCAGAAAGTACGCCACCCACTGATAAATTACAATTATGGGGTACTACATAGGGAACGAGGGACTGTTTTAACGAATTATCCAATAAAGAAGCCCAGGTAGTATTTGCTTCTACCCAAATGGAGTCTGAATCAGCTTCCAGTGGATGATCAAAGTGTTTCATGTTGAGGATTACCCCACCAGGAACGGCAAGCGATTGGCCGCTTTGGCTCATTCCATTGCCGCGAAGTGTTATAGGTAAGTGGTTTTCATGTGCATAGTGTATGAATGATTGTGCATTCTCAGTAGTCTCAGGTTCAAAAACGGCTACTGGAGCAGAGTGAATCAATTTGCCAAAATCTTCGTGAAAAAAAACAAGCGAATGCTCATCACTGAGCATCGCTTGTCCAAACTTTTTCTTACACTGCTTTATGTGAGATAAGTTCCACTGGTTCTTTGTTTGCAGCATCTTGTTGATTCCTTTGTTTTGCCAATTCAAGTCTTCGATTACAAGCAATAATCAAGCCATCGAACATTTTGTTAAACGCATCATAGCAACGGTCAACCAATTTTAATGCTTCACGTCGAGTATGGACTGGTATTTGTCTTGAAAACAAAGAGCGTTCCATTTCTTCTTCAAACAAGGCATGAGCCATTTCTACTTCCAAATGTGATGTGGAGAAATATTTGAGGTTTTTATCTTCCCCAGTTTTTTTCACTTGTTTTGAAACTTTTTCAAAGAAAACGTGTCCGGATGATTCAATAGTTAGGAGGAGAACAATATTTAGAATTTCATCATTTGCTTTATACACTTCAGCTAAAATGGCATAAGCAGCATCACGAGTTAATTGGGTTTCTTTGCTGTAGAGCCAACTTACATCATTCGTATCATTTACTGAATCGATATTCACTGCCCCCATATATTTTTTATCATGTAGAAACCATTTTTCATGGCCTGCGTCTTCGAGTCTGTGATGACGGGCAACTTTTCTTAAGTAGGGATCAGTCACTCGTTCTTCATTTATTCTTAAAATATCTTGGAAGGTCATAGCCCAAAAAGTGAGTTCAGGAACAAAGTAGCTCAATTCTTTTAAACTTTTCAATTGTTCAAGTATTTCAAAAAAAGGATGATTCATGAATTCTTGTTGTTTGGAATCAATATAATCTTGTATGATTTTCATAGCCATCTCCATGAGAATTTGTTGGACACTTTCAACAATGCATAGTGCATACCAACTTTTTTCTCTTTTTTCCTCGCAAAAACTATGAAAAAAGGATATTTTTGCTTTTTTTCATAAAAAAAGAGCACGAACTGCCAATAAAAATGAACGCAAAATAATCACTGTGTCAAATTTTTGACAAAGCAATCCCTTGAATTTTTTACTGATTTTAAAATTCAAATCAATTTTGCCAATTTTTTGTCATATTGTTTAAGTTCTTTCTCTACTTTAGTCCAATCTATCTCTTCAATTCGCTCCACTTGGTCAGATATTTTATTTAAAAATTTCGCTTGTAACTCCCCGTGCGCTTGTGCTTCAGCATAAGGAGTATTAGTAAACATGACTAAAACATGCTTTGAAACATAGTCTTCTGGATATCGATGCATTAATTCGAGTTCTAGTTGTTTTTTTAAGTTGAATCGTGTGTCTCTAATGTCGATTTGAATTTCATGGAAGTTATCCATAGACATTTGTGCCACGGCATCAGTATTTATTTTTCTTGATTGATAGAAGGCAGGCATTACCTTTTTCCAATCATCATGATATTTATCTAAAAGCTCATTTAAAATACGGCAATCTTCAAACGCACTATTCATCCCTTGGCCAAAAAAGGGTACAACGCCATGTGCTGCATCTCCGATTAACAAGCATTGATCCTGGTAATACCATGGGTCACATTTTATAGTACTCATATTACCTGTAGGATGTTGTGTAAACTCTTCAATTAAATTGGGCATTTCAGCATATGCATCTGGGAATGCTTCTTGAAAAAAAGTTTTGATTTTCAACTCATTATCCAATTCTGCAAAACTGTTTTTTCCATCATAGGGCAAAAATAAGGAGCCGGTAATTGATTGATTAAGGTTGGGATTGCCTAACAATAAAAAGGCATCCCTTGGCCAGAGGTGTAGATGTTCATGAATCAGATGATTTTGAGCAGGCTCGCCAATAGAGAGTTCTTTATATCCATAAGGTAAGTAAGTACGTGATGCATGCACTAAGTGCTTGGCATGAAGTTGTTCACGAACTGCTGAGCCCGCCCCATCAGCACCAATTAGAAGTTCATAGTTTCGTTTTAAAATGGTGCCATCGGGTAGTTTAAACAGGACACTTTTTTTATCGACATCCAAATCAATGAGTTTCGTATTAAAATTGAGTTTAACTTTAGGATATTTTTCCGCTTCATTAAGTAATAACTTATTAAGATCATTACGTTGAATTGCATTAATGTGTTCGTTTGGATGTCGGCCAAAAGATTGAAATTTAATCTGCCCCTGCATTTCATGAATTGCGCGAGCACGCATGGGAACCATGAGTTTTTTTACTTGCGGCATGATGCCTACGCCTGCCATGCCGGTAATACCGCGACATGACAAAGCCAGGTTAATTGAACGCCCATCCTCTGCATGCATGGTTCTTAGATCAGGCCGTGCATCAAATAATTCAAGTTTATATCCTCTTTTTGCCAAATAGAGGGCGAGTAAACTCCCAGCCAAACCCGAACCAACAATGGTTACCTCTTTCATTCCAGTCTCCTTAGAACGATCGTAGCCTGCATGAAGGTATGGTTTAATCCGAGTTTGAGTTATAAAACGCTCGAGACAAACTATATTGCCTTCACTTCAGGTAACAATTACTACGACTACTGAGCTCTATTTAATCAATCAATTTAAAACATAAAAATACTCTAAATACATCGCACATAATTTTTTATAGCAAAAATCATACCGACTAAAAGAATTCGAAAAAATGGTAGGAAAAGTTAACCTAGAAAATCCGGCAGATTCAGTATCTTGAGTTTGCCAGTCATTTCAACTGTTTTTTCTAGGTTTAAGTATGACGAATAATAAAATCTTTTAATTCTTCTGCTTTTTGAGGCATTGCAAAATAATAGCCCTGGGCATAATCACAGCCATGCTGCATAATAAACTCGCGTTGTAATTCTGTTTCTACTCCTTCAGCTAATACTTCCAAATTTAAGCTATGAGCTAAATTGATAATTGCTTTTGTGATCGCAGCATCATTTTCCCGATTGACTAATTCACTGATAAAAGAACGATCAATTTTTAATTTATCAACAGGAAATTGCTTGAGGTAAGATAAACTGGAATAGCCAGTACCAAAATCATCAATCACTAATTTTGTACCCATGTCTTTTAACTCATACATTGTTTCAACAGCATGTTTTACATTATCAATAAGTAGGCTTTCTGTAAGTTCCAACTCCAAGAATTTGGCAGGTAAGCCTGTTTCAAGAAGAGTTTTTTCAACTATTTCGGGTAAATGAGCCTGACGGAATTGGCGGCCAGAGATATTTACAGCGATAGTGAGTTGGTCATAACCTTGATGATGCCAGCGTACCAGTTGGCGGCATGCTTCTTGCAAAACCCACGTGCCAATATCAAGAATTAAGCCATTCTCCTCAGCCATACCTATAAAATCATTGGGAGGAACATCTCCTAAAATATGGCTGTGCCAACGCAACAATGCCTCGAAGCCAATAATTTTATTGGTAGTTAAATTTATAAATGGTTGATATACCAGATGAAATTCATTTCTCTTTAGCGAATCACGTAATGCATTGTCAAGTTGCATGCGATTAATGACGCGCATGTTCATTTCTTTATCATAAGTGCGATAGGTATTGCGGCCATTATCTTTGGCATGATACATCGACAAGTCAGCACTTTTCATTAAAGATTCATAATCGTCGCCATCTTTGGGGAAGTAGCTGATTCCTATACTGCCTGTGATTTTTAAATTATGTTGATCAATCTGAAAGGGTTTGGCTAGAGAAGTAAGTATTTCTTCTGCTTTTTGTTGTGCTTGCATCTCGGTGGCAACATCCTGTAACAAAACAACAAACTCATCGCCACCTAAGCGACAAACGGTATCAAAATCATCAGTGGCAAGAAGCAAACGGTTGGAGACTGCCTGCAGCAGCCTATCTCCAATGCTATGTCCCAAAGTATCGTTTGTCATTTTGAAATGATCCAGATCAAGGAATAAAAAACCTAACATGGCTCCTTTCTTCTTGGCTTGTAAAATTGCTTGATCTACACGGTCGATTAATAAAACGCGATTGGGCAATTCTGTGAGTGAGTCATGAGTTGCTTGTTGAATTAACTGCTGCTCCATCTCACGCCGCTGAGTGACATCATTAAGAATACAGACATAATGTCTCACGTTATCAAATGAATCTCTGACCGGAGCAACACTTAATTCGCCCCAAAAAACTTCGCCGCTGCGTCGGTAACTTTCTAGCTCTACCGTTTCTTCACGGAATTCTTTAATTGCCAGATTTATCCGTTTTTGGTTCACATTTTCCAGCTTGCTTCCATGCAAAAGTGCCAGATTTTGTCCTAATATTTGCCTTTCACTATATCCTGTAATGCGTTCAAACGCTTTATTAACATAAATAATAGGCAAATCGGGTTTGGAAATATCAAGAATCGCAACACCATGAGTGCTTGCTTCAATGGCGCGCTCTCTAATACGAAGTTCATCTTCTTCCATCAATTTCTGGGTTATATCCCTGAAACTGTATACCCTTCCAACAATTTCGGAGCCTATTCGCTGTG
Source organism: Legionella bozemanae (assembly GCF_001648595.1). Taxonomy (GTDB): domain Bacteria; phylum Pseudomonadota; class Gammaproteobacteria; order Legionellales; family Legionellaceae; genus Legionella; species Legionella bozemanae. Next base: position 201,542 of record NZ_LBAW01000002.1, read on the forward strand.
GCTGGGTGAATCGCTCAAAAATTCGTCCGTCTTTAAAATGCAAAACAGGTAATTCTCCTTGCCACTCTGGATTTTCATAAAGATATTTCACGTCAGCAATTACTGCTTCAGGATTGCTTAGTTGCTGTAAAATATATTCAAAACCAATGCTTTCGGTACCTGATTCCAGCATATGAGAAGGAATACGCCACATTTCCACAAATTTTTGATTCCAATCAACTACTTGCCCCTTTCCGTTTACCATCATGATACCATCTGCGGTTGACTCAAGCGTAGCACGTAACAGGGATAAGGATTTTTCCAACTCTATATTTTTTTCAAGAATATCATGGGTTTTTACGTTAATATTTTCTGAAAGGGGCGCTTTAATAGAACGCTGGAATTCGGGTTGGGTGTGATACCATTTTTCAAGAAGGAGAGACAAGTTAGGGGTGGGGGTAATTATTCCTAACTCTTCACATACATTTGTAAGCGATGGTTCGCGGCCTTGCTTTTTAACATGTTCGGCGGCCTGTGCTACTTTCTGGTAATCTATTTTACGTCTCGCCATGTTCCCTCACCCATTCCCCTCTAGACTTGTAAATGAATCTCTGTTGTTCTAAGTCAGGTTAATTTAAATTATATACCTTTAATGCATTTTTTGCTTAAACAGAGCTGATACAGAAATTGCCTTCCTGTTCAACCGGAAACTTTCGTCAGAAAATTTAAAGTCTGTTTTACGATTCAGAGAGAGCGAGAAGAGATAAAATTCGTTTAACGCATAGACGATTCCCGCTTTCGCGGGAATAATATGTGACCTGATTTATTTTGGTTTTCCTGGAGCAGCCGGAACGGGTACTTGTTGCATCCCTTGTTTACTTGCTAATTGCTGAACTTGTGAGTTTACAGTTTGTATTTGGGTCTGTAATTGGCTTTGTACTGTTTTTATCTGATTTTGCAGTTGAGTATTTACTGATTGTATTTGTTGTTGCAGATCAGATTGTACTTTCTGAATTTGCGCCTGGAGTTGGGTGTTCATTTGTTGTGTTTGCTCTTGTTGTTGTGACTGTAATTGTTTTAGCTGGCTTTGTATTTGTGAATTAAATTGTGATATATCATCAGCCAAAGCAATATTGGCCAGAAAGACAGTACAAAAAAGTGATCTTGCTAAAATTTTCATTACCATTCCCTTACGTAAAAAATAAACCGGACCTAATACTTTAACCTAATAATCTATAAATTGACTAGATTCTGTTTTCATTTCTACTCTCATGGTCCAAAGACCTGAGGTGGTCGTCTACTGAGGTTGAAGGCGGGAAAGACTTGGAGCATCTGACACATTGTGCACTTGACCTTGCCTATGAATCATTCTATTACGATGACTATAAGGTATATAAGGTACTAGCGCTGCTGGCTCATTATGATCAGATTATCGACAAAGTGGAAAATCATAACGAATTGACGAGATGAAGTATAGAAAAGAATGGAGAGTCTATTGATGTCGTTATGGGCTAAGTATTTAACGTTTAAAGCCTAAGTAACAAAGGATTATCCCAAGAATCAACTCAAACCCCGCTGCGCTGTATGCAATATTTGCATTTTGCATAAAAACAAGAGTCGCTCTGTCAATATAATGTGGATAAAAAATCATGCTTGTCCCTTTCAGGAGTATAATCCAGCCAATAATGGTAATTAAGAGCCGCCAGCTCCACTGCCAAACATTATGGCTTACAACCATAAGTAATCCAATAATAAGAGTCCAAAAGCCGGTGACAAGCACTAATGGGGCATCCTTAAGTAACTCTTGAACATAAATTGTAAATTGCTGCAAGTTGGCAAACATAGCTAAGCTGACAATGATCAAATAAATCCCAAGAACTTTGCTTAAAAATTTCGATATGTCCATTTGAGCTCCCTCACTTTTTACACTACTTATAACTCAAGTGTAGTCGCGGATTAGAAGAAGTTCCTGCAGCAACGCCCAGGAACAAAATCTGATGATTCCCGGAGCTACGCTACATTTAACCCTTTATTATTTAGGGAGACGGCTGCTTGCAGCTGTCTCTTGATCACATCATCACATCTCTGCCTACACCCCGCGACTTGTTCGCGGGGCCCAGTGTTTTAGGGCAGAACGCCCGGATCCCGCGGACAAGCCGCGGGACGTCGGAATAGTGCCTGGACTGGTTTTCCAGCGATGTGTATAAGATTCAGCTGATTGCAGCCAGGAATTATATTATTTTTAATACGCCAAAATTTCCTGTCTGTTTTGCTCTTCCTCGGCTATTTTCATCACATTTCGTGGATTCGGGGGCGGGAATAAGCTTTGACTTTGTGCATAAGTACGTGCTGAAAAATACTCTTCAGTCACTGTTTTCGCGCTTTCTACAAGTAATTGAAATTTTTCTGTGAGGATTTTAATCAATTCATCGAAGTTATAATGGCTTAATTCGACAAACGTAAGCCGATTTTCTAGAGCTTTAGATAAAGGCTGCCTCCCGTGAAATGTAGTTGGGTTCTGGGTGCCAATAATACAAAAACCTGGTTTTTGGGGAGGATTTCCTTCAAGGTCATACCCTGAAAGCAAGGCATTAAGCAGTTGCTCATGAACCTGGGTATTAAACTCTTCAATGCAAACGACTTGACCCTTATGAAATGCATCTAAGAGCTTTGCTTGTACTTCTTTAGGATTGATGGGAGAAATGGTCATGAACTCAATTCCCTTGGCTTTAAGTAGTGCTTGCACCAATTGACTTTTGCCTAAACCCGGTTCTGCTTCGAGAATGATCCCATTGATGCCAAGCTCCTGATCCCATTCACCTTTTATTTTCTTTTCGCGGATACGCATCAGCATTTCGATGCTCAATGCTATTTTTTTGCGTGAGTCAGTCCAAATGAATTTTTTATCGGTAGTTTTGGGCTGGAATTGTTGCAAGACCTCTTTGAGCTCTTTTTGCTCTTCTTTCCAAGTAGTTCCTTTTTTTATATCGTAGCGAATGTGCTGGCTTAGCTTTTTATCCAGACTTATGGTTTTGATTTCACTTAAAATAGCATAGCGCATTAGGAAATCATCAGTCATCAACTTGGTTTGCGAACTTTCTTTTAAGATAAAGAAGCGCAAACACATCATTTGCGCGTTACGAGGAGTAATATTGAGCCCTGCATCTTGTGCTTTGACATAGTAGGTTTCAATAAGTTTCAATAAACTCGTTGCATCATCACAGTGTACAAGCAGAGGGCTTAATATTTTATCCAGCCGTTGCCCTTCGAAAGGAAAGTAATTGGGGAAGCGTTTAAATAAATCGGGTTCGAAGCGTCCTTCGTAATGAGTAGGGTTTCCAGCAAAGATGATTTTATGATTTTTGAGGGGGTAGCATGTTCCTTCATACCAAAATTCTTTCTCGCCTCGCGCAAGTGCTTCAAATAATGCATAATGTTCCAGACTTATATTGGCTTCATCAAGAAATAATACAGGTTGACTCTCACCTTTATGCGCCAGCCAATTTTTTACTCCAGCCAGTTCATGATATAGGGTGATCGGTTTATGATGTTCCTTTCCATATTTAGGCAGGATTTTCTGGACAAAATAGCTCTTTCCAGCACCTGTTTTACTGGTAAGAAATACAAATGAATGTTTGTCCAGGTAGTCCATCACCATTTCAGGAGTTGTGGGTTCTGCAATGTCGGGAAGAATTCCTGCGCGCCATTCCAGGCGCTGAGTTAAATTATCCAGCCATTGGATATGAAGTGTTGGGTCATGGGGTAAATCAATGAAATGGCTATGGCATGGTGTTAGCTTGAGCTTTTGATAAGTTTTTTTTAATTGTTCTGCCAAATCAGAACTTAATCGAGCAAAGTCTTCCTCAGGTCTATATACATGGAGTGTTTTATGGACGGCTTTAAAAGGAGCCGCATTGTCACTGATTAACGTGATATTTTTGGCTACAACCGCTTCCCCATTGACCCAAAGAGTGGGCGGATCAATAAAGAGCGTTTGTAATTGTTGGGCAAAAGTTGTTGAAAATTGCCCTTTAAGAATGACGGGGTTCCCTTTTTTTATAGCCTTTAATAATTCAGTTTCTTCACCTTGAAACTGTCTATTTTTTAACGATACGTGGAAGAATAAACTATTAAAATTGGTTTTCGGATCAATATTGATGGTGATGGCATCTGCTGGTTTATAATGTTCTTCGGCATCATCTAAATCATTGGAAATAATAAGTCGATTACTTTCTCCTAATGTTTCGATGGGAATGACCAATTGTTTCAATGGTTCTGGTACAAATACGTTAGGAGTCGTCTTAATTGTTGGCGCGCATTGAGCTTTTTTCGCGTCCCTTAAAAGGCTGTACCATTGAATTTCCGTCAAATTATCCGTCACCAGCAATTCGATTGCAGGGGCTGCAGCAAAAAATCCGGGAAGGGGCTTCAGCGTGCCGTTTTCGCTAATTTTGTATTGATTGGAAAATAAAGGGAAGGTCGTTTGATTGACAATTCGTTTTTTCCCGGGAGTTACCTTAGGCGTTATCACCTCTGGATAAGTACTTAAATCAGGTTGGGTAAATTCCAGACGAAAATCTTTGGGCAAATCATGCCATTCACCATTAAAGAAAAAGCGTTTTTTTGCCATTAGTTCAGTGATTAAGAAACGAAATTTAGGATCGTCAAACGGAGCATTATGCAAAATTAACGTTGAGGTTTTGTTTTGAGATGCTTTTAAGAGGGCGCCGGGAAGAATATCTAAAGCGCCTTCATCAAAAGTATGCCTGCCTAAAAAAATGGATTCCCAATTTAAAGCAGAGGGAAAAAGAACATCATCATCGCCTATAGGTTGATTTGGTTTAATCTCCGGTAATCCCAGAGGAGGGATATCGGGTGCTTGGCTTATAGCGTCAAAACGTGAGTAAAAATCATCACCCATTTTAAATGCAGAGCGTTCATCCATTCCCACAACAATATGTACGTTAGGTGGGATAGGTAGACCTCCGAGATTACGGTCTTCAGTATCAATAACGCTGTTTAAGCTGACATGGCGTGCCTTGGGATCGGACCAGTTAATAAACCAAGTGAATGATTCATTAGGATTTAAAGCAGCGTTTTTTAAAAATTGACTTATAGGACTATCTACATAGTGGTCTTTATTCCGCACAACGTGTAAGTTGCGGAGAATCAGCGAATCTAAATCACATGAGAAAAAAGTGTTGTTGCATGCCGAAGATGCTTGGTGTAAGGCCTCTATCCCCTGGTTGTCTTTAAAAATAAGCCATTGCCTTGTGGGGGAGTCTTGGGAAGTAAGTTTTTTTACAAGTTCATCGGCATTTGATGCTTGAATAGGGAAGTTATTCCAGGTTTGAAAACGGTTACCTGGCTTTAAGGGAGGGATTGTTTTTTTTGTACTTGCTGCTGACGCTTCATTTGTTTTTTTATCCTGTTCTTTTTTTAGAGGTGGCATAGGCAAGTCAACAATATGTGCTATACCGCCACCTAAATCCACAGTAAAATGCGTGTCTTTGTGTTGTACTACTATAAATTGGTGGACGTCGTTATCGATTAGCTTGGCGTTGATTTGTAATGTGTTTGCTAAAGCGATAAAGAGTTGAGCCCGGTGTCTGCAAACTCCTGCCCTTTGTTTAATTAAAGCATTTAAGATATCAACGGAGTTGCCTTTTATATCCGCTGCAGCGGATTCTTTTTCAAAACGACAATATTCGGCCAGAGCTTGGATGCGTTGCTCCTCATCAAGGTTCAATAGTTTTTGATATTCCTCGCAATTCACTAATTCTTCTGATAGAGCAAAAGATAATTTGGATATCCACTCCAGGTGTTCTTGAGGTGCCTTTTTTTTAAGGGTGAAATCGAAGTTACTTCCTGGCTCAAGAATGTAATTCACAAGACAAGATTCAACTTTTTTCTTAAACTTGATGAAATAATAACCTGAATACGTACACCTTTTTATTTCAAAATCTGGGTGCTCTGCTGCGTAGTTGATCAGCTTATCGTGCGTGCTTAAAGCGGGTAATTGGAGCCATTCACCCACTTGAGGTTTTTCAAAAGTTATTTGACCATAAACCAGTTTTTTGGATGTTTCCGGATGGTTAAATTGTTCTTCTATCTGTTGTGGAGCGCGTTTTAAGAGTTCAGAGACAGGCTCCAAATCGTCATATATGGGGCTGTAACGACTAAAGTTCCTACTTAATGATAGCCAAGAAAATGTATTCAGGTGATAACTGGAAACGGGAGGATTTGAACCGTCTTTCGCTTTGAAAATTGTTCGTGCGGGTAACGTTGGAATGGTATCCGAATGGCCTATCTTTCCATCTAAAGATAGAGAACCATCAGTGTATCTAACAGATTCTTTGGAGTAACTGTCTAATAACTTGATTTCAATCTGGGGGTAGCTGTGTTTGAACCATTGTGTTGCAAGTAACTCGCTTCGCTCCTTTGGAGCGGGGAATGATATTGATTTTAAATTAGGAGCTATTTTAATTAATTGATTTAATTCTGCAAAAGATAATGTATTTGTATAACATCTAATGTGATTTAGAGATGGAAGGGAACCAGGTTGCAGACTATTAAGAAAATCAGAAAAATTGTCAGGAGTGTTTATAGTTATGTCATTTAAATGAGGTGCTGCGGCTATAAGATTGAGTAGTTGTTGGGAAGTAAGGTCCGTTCCTAGTGCATACAAGGTTTTTAAATTGGGAAGGGAGTTCGGTGCACAATTGATAGTGCCTTGTTTGATAAAGAAATAGGATAAGCTAAGTTCAGTTAAATTGGGGGCTGATTTGAGGAGACTATGAAACTGCTCTGAGGTCATTATCACATTCTGGATAATAATTTTTTTTAGTGCTTTCAATTTATGCTCGAGTTGAAAGAGGAAATCAGGAGATTGTGTCAAATCAAACCTATAAATTTCTAAAGTTTCGAGATTAGGGGCAGCATTAACGAGCTTATATAGTTCATCGAAAGTCAAGCTGGCATTGATACAAAGCTTTTTTAAGTGGACAAGAGGGGAGTTAATTTCAAGAAAGTGGTTCCTTTCTCGCAAAAGACTGCGTAGTGTCAGTTCACTTAAATTAGGCGTTGCATTAATTAAAGCCCCTATATGGTTAATTGATGTCCTTATTTGGTGTAGAGAAATCGTTTTTAAATTAGCGGTCTTTTTAGGTTGAAGTTTGAGTTGTGCTTCACCCCAAATTTCTCCTCCAGTAAGATGAAGCGACATCAAATTCGGTGAATTGTTTAGTAATGTTGTGAAACGTTGTACCGAAAACACTACATCTCCTTCCGTCTCTAAATGTCTTAATGAAGTAGTTAATAGTGGTTCTTCGTTGTTTTCGTCCTCATTTTTATCTAAGGACTCCACCTCACAATTTCTTAGGGCAAGAGAAAGCAGCCCTTCTCGTTTATTGAGAAAAGGAAATAGAGATACTCTGCTGTTTGCTAAAGAAATATGAGTAAGTTTTTTTAATATGTCAGGACGATGTTGCACTAAATAAGAGAAATAAAGTTTATCGTATTCTGGTGTTGTTTGAGCAGAAAGAGGGGTAGTTTGCAAGAATTGAGGCGTCGGCTTTTTTTCTTCTTTGGCTTTAGAAAGTGCTATATTCAAATTTGTATATTTTTCCTGCCAATCCCTATCCATATTGGGGTGGGGATCAAATGACCATTCAACGGCACTGCTCAATCCTCGATGGAGCATTTCAGAATAATCCAGTTCACTGAACAGCTCCTGCGGCTCCAGGGTAATGCAATTGATAAAATTAAAAAACGCATCAGGGGAACTTAAAATTTTTGTACAAAGATCAGCGAATGCAAACGAGTCCAAAAAAACAACCCGATCGGGGATGAGATTTAATTTTTTTAATTCAGCGGCTTCTTGTGCTGGTTCCAGTTCACTATATGGACCAGGGGGGGAAATATATGGTTCTGCAACTTCTATTTTTCTTAAGCCTTCTTTAGTAGGAACGTATACAGAAAAATTAGCACCAATTAATTTTTTAATAACCTGTTGTTTCAGATAAAAATTCTCTGCCGTTTTATCCAGGTCGCATTTAAGAATAATGGTTTTTTTTTCAAGTTGAGAAGAACCTATAGCTATAGTATCCCAGCATTCTGGGTTATCAACCAGCACTTTATCAAGATTTAGAACCCCGCCATTGGGTTCAACAGAAGACTCAATCGTTGGTAATTGAGTCTTTTCATACAATAAGCCTAGGCTGTCGAGGATTTCCGTTTGGGTTTTCATTTAATTCCTGAGGTGATTTTCTGTGTCTTTCGTATTTTTAATTAATAAGGTGGGTAATTATATATCTTTAAGTGAATTTTGTGGACATTTGTTTTGCCACAGAAAGATTTGTGCGCAACATTCCAGGTAGACTTTTATATTTATCAAAGGCGTATTGTCAAATATTTATCAATTATTTTTCGTGAAAGACTAATGGGCTTGGGTAATTGAGGCAGTTTTTTTATTGAGAACCATTGGGCATCTTCAATTTCAGTCGCATCGATTTGAATTTCGCCGCTGTCGTATTCCGCAATAAATCCTAACATTAAATTACTTTGGAATGGCCAGGGTTGGGACGCAAAATAGTGTAAGTTTTTTATGTTCAAACTTACTTCTTCTTTTACTTCGCGCATCACTGTTTGCTCCAGCATTTCTCCTGGTTCTACAAAACCTGCCAAAAGACTATAGACTCCAGGTAAAAAATGAGGAGAACGTGCCAGCAAGATCTCATCATCTCGCCAGATTAACACCAACATAGCAGGCGAAATTTGCGGAAAAATTAATGAATTACAGCCCGGACATACTTTGGCTCGCTCTTTAGTACTGTATTGAGTTTGATGACCACAATACCCACAAAAGCGGCTACTTCTATCCCAATGCAATAGTTGTTTTGCCTTGGAAACAAGCAAAAACAAATCTTCATCTCGCAAAAGTTCATGGGCCTGACGAATATGCTGAAAAGCCATATTGGGAGGCAATGTACATGGTTGAGTGCTGATCTGCCCCGCAAAACACGGCGTATTGCCGTATGTTCCTAAATAAAGTTGGTGCTTGATAGACAGATTGAGGATGCTGATATTGAGCAACTGAGGTATGGTATGGTCCTGTAAAAGAATGTCTTCGCCGTAGAAAATAAACCAGAATGGAGGTTCAGCAAATGCTATGGGAGGATGAATTTGTGAAATAAATGGTTTTGACATGACGAAAATCCATAAGTGCTACACATTAAGTGTATCTAATGGTTTTATAAGTGGTCAAATTCCATAATTTTATTATGTGTTCACCCTCTCCTATGATGCGCATGGCCGTCAAGCTAAGGAGAAAGCGGATGTTGTCCATTCCTGCGAAGGCAGGAATCTATCCATGATGGAGCACATTGCCAATATAAAAATGGATCCCCGTCTGCGCGGGGATAACAGAGTTACTTGCGCATTGAGTAAAATTAAACATTAAATACTCTTAACTTGACGGCCATGCCTATTACAGGAGAAGATGTTTGCTAGGGCAGCTGTGAAGCGATTCCTAAAACATGCCATTACTGTTAGCTGACTCAGCAGGAATGGGCTGAATCACATCCCAATGCTCGTAAATTTTATTGTTTTCCAGACGAAAAATATCCACAATGGCTCGCCCTTGAGTACCTGGTTCTAAAACTGAATGGACATGCACAATGACATAATCTCCCTCGGCAAAAATACGTTTAATTTCGCTATGTGATTGCGGGTACGTGCTTTTCAGATAATTAATGTAATTTTTTAAACCTTCAACCCCATCTTGAGCCATAGGATTATGTTGAATATACCAGGCACCCAGGTAATTTTGTGCTGCATCAAAGTTCTTTTCATTCAATGCTTTTTGATAAAATTGCGTGACGACGTCTTTATTGGTTTCCTGAAGTGATCCTGCAATTCCAGAAACTGAGTGAATCAATAAACCACTAGTAATTAGTGATAACAGTATTTTGTTCATTAGCGCTCCTTATTAATCAAACAAATTGATTATAAATGGCTATTTAAATTAAAAAAGCGCATAATTTTGACCAAATATATCTAATTTTTAGATGAATTTAGGTCGGAGAAATAATGACTAAAGTCACTCTGGAACAATGGCGCGTCTTGCAAACGGTAATTGATGAAGGAAGCTTTGCTAAAGCAGCGATAAAACTGCATAAAAGCCAATCGAATATCAGTTATACGATAACAAAACTACAAGATATGTTAGGTTTGCAATTACTGCAACTTGAAGGGCGTAAAGCAGTGCTGACCGAACACGGTGTGGAACTATTAAAGTTATCACGGCAAATTACCCGGGCGGCAAAAAATGTAGAAAATGCGGCACTTAATTTAAAATCAAGCCATGAAAAATCATTGCGGCTTGCTATTGATGAGCTCTTCCCATCTCCTCTATTGATGGCTGTACTGCAAGAGTTTGGCCAAAAAAATAAACACACCAAACTGATTATCAATCAAGGGCTATTATCGGGTCCAAGCGATCAATTAATTCATGGCGAGGCCGAGTTGGCTCTTATTTCAAAAATTCCCGAAGGCTATACGGGGAATAAGTTAATGGATGTTCATTTTCTTCCTTATGCTCACAAAGACAGCTCTTTACATCAAAAACAGGTTACCCTCGAAGATCTTTATGATGAGCGTTATCTCATCGCCCAGGATTCTGGACGCAATAAAAAACGCAATGAAGGTTGGTTAGGCTCTGAATTTCATTGGAAAGTAAGCACCTTAGAAATGAAGATTCAATGTGTTGTGTATGGGATTGGTTTTGGTTGGTTACCGCAGCAAATCGTTGAAGCGCGAAATTTACCCATTCTTCCATTGAACATGGAAGAAAATAATATAAGAACCTATCCGGTTTATTTAGTGCATCACCAACCTCAAGAAGTGGGGCCGTCAGCAAAACTTTTAATTGATCTCTTTAAAAAATATACTTACAACGAGTAGAACAGAGTATTTGATGAGCAAAAAATGAAGATTGATTTCGTGTAAGGACATCAACGAAAATGATAGTAAATGCTCAACCGATGACGTCAACTTCAGGGAAATATTTTGGCACCCAAAACTTAGGCTAGGCTGAAAGCCCAGCCTTGTGTCTTGAATTTCTTTAAGTTGATATCATTAAAAATAAAGAAACCCATTAACAAAGAGAAAATTATGAAAACGTCAAAAGTGTACCTCATACTCAGCGGTTTGATGATTATGTTTTCCGTTACAGCACATAGTATAACTGAAAATGTGTCGCAATCTGAATCAGATACCGCCCGAATTTCCATGTTGGAGAAGGCACTGGCTCCGCAAAAGCTGGACGAAGTTGCAACCATATTTGCAAAAGCCAATAAAGAGCGTAATGGAGCTGTCCAATTTATGTTGTTTTCAGACCAGCTTAAAAACAAATTTAAAGACAGCTGGCCTTCTTGGGTTTCTGGAGTTTCCAGTCCATGGATTACTTCTTATGAAATTAAAAAAACCGCACAAGGCAAGAATTCCTGGAAATTTAAAATAACGTATCAATGGGCAACAGCTTCTGGACCCTTTAATCCTCCTTTAGTGCAAACGATTGTAGTAACGCCTGTTCCCAAAAATATAAACTCGTCGCAAAAATTTTGGATCACTTCGTTTAATGAACAGTAGTTAGTGGGAATAGGAGAAATTCTTATCGACGCGGGCATTATTGGCTGCGATGAATCGGAAGAAGAAAAATATTAATTTAAAATGTTCATATTACTTCCTGATACTATAATTACTTCAGGTATCAGTTTAAGGAATAAACAAATGCATAACGGAGAGGATGTAATAATAAAAGATTTTCAAAATATTTTACTAAGGAATGGGTTTTCTGCTCATGAATTTAAAATAACGATAGAAAATGGCTCAAGTTATGATCCCAAGCAAATAGTAAGTGCACAAGTGTGGATAACAATTGAAAAAAATTCCATAAAAAAACGATATGGTTTATACCGGACTAATTGGCCAAGCGATTTTGAAACAGACTTAAAAAAGGGTTATTTTAACACCTAGCTCATGGAATAGCCTGGGTAAGTTTTCCCAGGCGTACCAAATCAGTTGGATCTTAAAAACCAGCATCTTCATGCAAATCTTTTCTATTTTCTTGATGCAACGATTCCTATTGTTGCAACTACTGCTAAAGCAGCCACGCCAATAGTCATTGGAGAGAAAAAGCTATAGCGATTTGCTTCTTTTTCCCCATCTTTTGAACCACGCTGTGGGGGATAAGAAATTTCAGTATCTTGTGAGCTACTTTGCATAGGAGATACAATTTTACTACTTGGTATTGGTGTTATTTTGGAAGAGGATTGTTCTCTTAAAAGCTTACGTTGTTCTATTTCTTCTTTAGAAGCATAAAAAATTGGGTCAGTAAATATAAATTTGGGTATTTCTTGCCCGCGTTCGTATGATGACCCTACTTGCATGGATGATTTCCCTAGTAGAGCTGCTGCTTCAATTTCTGTATAACCTTGATTGACTAATTTTTTGAGCTCTTTATTTATTTTTTCTTTTTTAAGAGAACCCGCAGTTCCTTCTTTAACAAAATCTTTTTCTATTTGACCCTCAGTTTTTCCATCATTCCACGAAACCTTTTTTTTCTCTTTCTTTGCTGCACCCATTGTTGTGGATTCGTATTTTTTTTTCATGAAAAAACCCCATTACTGTTAGCTAAAATTGAAACAATTTTAACAATAAATAATTAAGGGAATATGAAATCGAAATAAAAAGATCTTCTTTTGATCAATATGGAATAAAAATAAATTATTTATAGGTATTTCTATCTCTTTATATATATAATGCGCAAAGCGAAATCTAGAGCTCCTTATCCTACACTTACATCTAGGGTTTCTTAGACTAAATCAGGATATACCGCAAATACCCATCCTGATTGCTTAATTCAACTATAATTAGGAAGTAAAATTTTTTTATGCGATTTGTGACATTCCATTCAAGCTTATATGAAGATGAGTCGAAGCCAAATAGGGAGGACATGTATGCGTGTCGATAGGGAAGCCTATGCAGCAAATGTCTCGGTTCGCTCACCGCTTTGGCGAGTTTACGGTATTCCTCTAATTCTATCGCTAATCTGTATTTTAGCGGAGTATAAAACCAACCTTCTTGTTTTTCATACGCTTACTGAGTTTTTTTCGGTTGTTATTGGGTTAACTGCAATGACTGTAGCAGCTACAACCACTCATTTTACAAAAAATCAATTTGTGATTTTTATTTCCTTAGCTGCCGGTTGGTGGTCCTTCATCGATATCGCTCATATTTTAGCTTATAAAAAAAACTTATTGCCTCATGGTGGAGGTGATTTAAGTACTCAACTTTGGATTTCTGCCCGATTTTTTCAGGCTGCAGTTTTTCTTTTTTCCATTTATTTTTTCAGACATACGTTGAGAACTTGGGTTGTTAATCTTGGCTTTTTTTTAATAACCCTAATTATTTTTACCGCCATTTTTTCAGGTCATTTTCCTACGACGTATATTGAGCATTATGGAGTAACTTGGTTCAAACTTTATTGTGAATGGGGCGTTATCCTAATTTTAATCATCGCGTTAATCTTGTTTTGGTATGAGAGGGCAATGATACCGAAAGAGTTATTGTTTTATGTGAGCCTAAGTATGATTGCAATGATATTGTCCGATTTGGCATTGTCCGATTATAAACGTTTATTTGGTTTAGAACATGTAACGGGTCAAATATTTAAAATATTCTCAATTTGGTTTATCTATGTTGCTTTAGTCGAACAAACTTTGCGTCGACCTTTTGCGATGCTGACACGTGCTGCGACTACATATGATAATATCCCAGATCCCACTTTTATTGTTAATGGAGAGGGCATAATTCACCAAGCTAACAAAGCTGCAGGAGCATTCACCCATTTAAAACCTGAAGAATTAGTCGGTTTATCTTCCCATGCACTTTTTCATAATAAGGCTACAGAGCAGCAAGAATGTCCAGTGTGTTCTTATTTACCGCGCTCAAGAGATAAATTTATTAAGGAAATTAAGACTGGAAAAAGTGGGTGGGTAGAATGTAGTTTGTCCCCTATGGATTCTTCTTCATTTCCTAATTCTTGGATACAAACAATAAGAAATATTACCTCGAGGAAGAGGGTTGAAAAAGAGCGAAAACAATTGACCTATGATTTAGGCGAACGCGTTAAAGAACTTCAATGTCTTTATCAGCTTTCAAATTTAATCGCACTTAGAGATTTAGATATTGAAGAGCTACTTACAAAAACAGCTAATCTATTGCCAGCCGCATTTCAATTTCCAGAGTGTATGGTGGCAAAAATAGAAAGCATTTGGGGTGAGTTTTATTCAGACCCAAAAGCAAAAAAATTGCCTTATCAATTGGAAAAAGAATTTAAAATTGAGAATGGATCTCTAGTAAAAATAAGTGTCTATTATTGTGTTCAGCCGCCAGTACAAAAAGGTATTTTTTTAGCTGAGGAATCAGTTCTTTTAGACTCGATAGCCACTCTGTTAAAGGACGCTTTACCTCGGCTTTAATATGAGACAAATCTTCGGAATATCAGTATAGTAAAAGCTATATACTTTAATCCGCTGGTGTGTATTATGTTTCGAAAAACGGCTCCTTGTTTTTTTGCAGTAGTCATTGATGCTCTAGGTTTTGGACTTGTTTATCCAGTAATGACGGCAATATTTACAGCAGATCATAGCCCTGTATTGAATGCTGATGCCAGTGTGGCAGCGAAACATTTTTATTTGGGATTAAGTTATATGCTCTATCCCTTATGCATGTTTTTTGGTACCTCATTCATGGGTGATTTATCCGATGTTTGGGGGCGCAAAAAAGTGCTGCTGTTGTGTATGTTAGGAATAACCATTAGTTTTCTGTTGATGGGAATAGGGGTTGCCTTTTCTTCCTTAAGTTTATTACTTATCGGGCGGGCACTTTCCGGTTTAATGGCTGGTAGCCAACCTATAGCCCAAGCTTCTATTGCTGATTTAAGCACTCCTGAAACCAAAGCATTAAATATGAGCTTGATTTCCCTGAGCTTTAGTTTTGGCTCGGTTCTCGGTCCTTTACTTGGTGGAGTCATGTCGGATCAACAATTGCTACCCTGGTTCACTTTTACTACCCCATTTTTGATGGCAGCACTCCTCGCATTTATTGCTTGGATCTGGATAGAGTTTAGATATCAAGATACGGTGTTAACTTTGTCGCATAAAAAAATATCTATTCTCCGTCCAGTACAGATTTTTATTGAAGCATTTCAGCATCGATCCGTGCGTATCCTGGCTTTGGTATTTTTATTAATGCAAATGGGATTTAGCCTTTATTTTCAATTCATCATTGTGCATATGAAAATGGTTTACTATTACACCAACTGGCAATTGGGTGCCGTACAAGGCATGATCGGTTTGGGTTTTGCTATCGGTATCCTTATTGGAATGCCTTTGTGTGTCAATCGATATAAAGTACACCACATTGCTTTATTTACCCTTATTCTCACAGGCTTGGGACAATTGGCAGTTTATGTTATTTCCAATCCTGTAGCGCAATGGCCTTTAGCGGTAGCAATTGCAACTTTTGATATTATGGCATTTGCCTGCTTGCTCACTTTATTCTCCAATGCTGTCGATGCGCAATCGCAAGGATGGGTAATGGGAATATCCGGCGCAGTGATGGCATTTGCTTGGATGGTCACGGGTTTTGGTTCTAATTTATTATCTATTATGTCCAGTGCTGGCCTGATCGCCATTGGTGGAATGTTATTGATTGCTTCGGCGTTACTTTTACTAAAAAATAAAACCACGAAAGAGGGATGATGTTATTTGTTTATAAAGTTGGAGCATCATGATTATTTTCCAATAGCTATTGAGCGAGCCATCCAGTTTTATCAACACTTTGTTGCAAATAAATCATTGGCATCCCGTATCGACGTATTTTATGGGATAACGTTCGTTTCGCGGCATAAAAAAGGCCATTGCATATCCTGTATGCCGCTCTTACGTTAATTTAGGTACCGTGGATACATTATCTAAATGTTTTGTGGGTTTACGCGAAAAAAAAGCGCCTAAATAACTTGTGAGGGAGCGATGAGTACCTGCTTCAGCATCCTCTTCAACTTCTGTTATTTCGGGTTCTGGTTGAGGATACAAACTGTCTCGAACCATTCCAAAACCTGAAAAAACACTCTTTAGAACCAGAGGTAATAAGCTCAACATAATCAGCATACTGGTTAAATTGGTTGACTCGTCAAACAGCGCATAATTGGCCAAGGATTGCAAGACTGCGATGATTAAAGAAATTCCTATGGTATTTGAAATCAGTCTTGAAGCATTGATATTTCGATTATCCATGGGTAAATCAGCACTTTGATTGATTTCATAAAACGCAATCCATAGCCACAACAAGTCAAAGGCAACGCTATACCAATGTTGCTGATTCATTTCGCTCACATCTGCCCCTACTGCTTTAGCCAATTCAAAAGTCATTTTCCCGCTTTTAAGTGCTAAGGCCATGCTGGGTTTTTCTTGTGAATTTGCCAGAGGAGCAAACTGTTGTATAAACAAACTCTTAGGGAGATTAATATCAAAAAGTTCATAAAAAGTTTTCTCGGACCCAAATAATCGTCGCAGTTGCGCTTCACTGATATTTGATAAAGCATCTACTCCGGGAGCAAAAGTACCATCATCTGAATGGTGAGCAATGACCACATTTGAATTTTTCATCATCATGACATCATTCGTACCATCCCCATTGGCAACGATAAAATACTGATGGTCTTTAAGATAATTAGCAAGGATACCTTTTCCTTCAGTACTCATTTCTGCAAAAATAATGACAGGGCGTTTTGTTTTATTTCTCTCCATTAATTTTTGAAAATAGGTCAGTATTGTTTCATTGACACCAGCAAATATCACTGTGGAATCAGGAGGACAATTTGCTTCATTTAAAAGCTCAAAATCATTGTCTTCAGTTTCATCTGCACGAATGGTCATGATGTTTTTTGCATTTTCCGGACATAACACTTTGGCAATATTTACCGCTGCTTTCGTGGTATCGCCGGTCGCTACAAATACCGGCACTGATATTTCTCGACATCGAGCGATAAATTGTTCCGCGCCTTTTTTTACCGGATTATCAATAATAAAAGTCCCGTAATATTCTAATCTTTTAAGTAATTTTGTATTTTTTATAAGAAAATTCTCAATTTCCTTTTTATCATCCTTATCAAATAACTCTCTTAAAGTTGCAAACTCAAACTCATTAACCTTAGTGTGTGCAAGACACCAATCGCGTGATAAGACTTTTGTACGACTTTGCATCCTGCTGTAGGCTTGCAATAAAGGTGTTTCTTGCAATGCATCCGCTTTAGGCACTCCGCAAAAGACAAGAGAAGATTCTTCACCATTCTGAACCAGGGTAAAGCGGCCACCAAACGTACGGTATAAACCCAGATGAAACGTCTCGATCTCCTGTTTCGCTTCTTTGATGGCAATTATCTTTTTAAAATGATTGTTCCCCAGGGTGGTAATTTCCAAACACTGCGGATTAGTCAATAAAGACTTGAATAATTCCAAAATAGCATGCTCTTCTGGTTCTAATTCTTTTTTATTATTGGTAAAGGCATAACAAAATACCTCAAAAGCTTTAAGCCATTGTGCCTCTTCGGGTAGCAGCAAACTTCCTTTTTTTTCTTTGAGTACGTGCTGTACCTTGGAAGGCATAGCAGTAGTCCACAGGCCAAGTACATCCATCCGCGTTGTAGTAAGGGTTCCGGTTTTATCGGAAATAATTGCAACCCCATTGGGAAATTTGTCCCGATAATATCCTCCCAATGCATTACACAAATCCACGAGACGAAGCGCGTCGATTGTTTCAAAAGGCTGATCTCCCAAATTGCTATTCAGTGTCTTCATCAAACGACTGTTCACTGTTTCGCGTAAAAAAGCTTCGGAAAAGGGGATCATTGTTTGAAAAAGCGTAAACATGAGCCTGAGTGTTTCCGCAGGCATTAGGGTAATGTCTCTTTGTAAAAAAGCTGCCATAATAATGGAGCCTAAAATAGAATATAAAACATTTTTTTGTTTGCGTTTGGCGATAATTTCATTGATGTATGCTGTCTTCTCGTAATTACTATTTAATAAAAGCTCTTTCTCAGGTTTAATCTGGATAAAAATGTTGTCATGACCGTATATATTTAACTTGTCACCCACTAATACTCCTGCCTGTTTACCATCCCTTATGGCATATAAGTCCACTTTTTTGTAATTGGAAGTAAAATTCGGTTTGGTATGGTGCTCTATCCATACGTCTTCACCATTTTGTGCTTTAAGATTGACGCTAAATTTTTTTCGTTCCAGCGTTTGGGTGAAATCCCCATCTATATTGCGTTGTAGCGCAATTAACTCTCCAGAGATTGGCACACAATCCAAATTGATGCGTTCATCACAAAGAACCAAATCCCCAGTACGGAGCTGATATCGGGGAACAAGAACAAACAGTGGACCCGTCGTGGTAAATCTTAAAACCTGATGTAACTTATGATTGTATTCATAATCATGGTCCAGTTTTTCTTGTTGTATGCGCATTTTTTTTATGGTTGATGGAGCTAAATCAGCCAATAATGCAGGGAGGTTCCGAAACTTCTGTACTATTCTGTCGGCATAACGAATATTGTGTGCAATCAATCCTAATTGAAAGGCGCGCGAACTGACCATCAGCTCACTGGCGATAAAATGATTGATTTGAAAATACAGATTGGATAATGGAGTTAGTCCACTGGAGATCACTGCCGTGTCTGAGCGCTGTGCTCCTCGGCTGTATTGGAAGCGAACCAGCAACTCTTGCATTTTTTGCGTGAGGTAAGAAATTCCACTCGGAACAACCAATGCACTGGCCCCTAATCCAGCAATTAATGAATATTCATCAGGAATTTGCTCATTGAGTAAAAAATTAGTCCCTTTAAAAACAGAACGGTACATATAAATTATGGCGGTAACTTCACTGGCTACTGCAACAGACAACGCTGCTCCAGAATCAAATTTTTTATCCGTAATTCGGTTTAACGCACAATATCCTAATATTGCTGCGCCAAAAAGAAATTGGACAAAAAAATCATATTCAGTGCTTCCTGTTAGGAGTGCGCTGAGATATGGAGTGAGATAATTCCCAGCAAGCAATGCAGCTCCAGAAGAGATGGTAGGCCAAATGTATTTTTTAAATGTACTCCAATCCATAGGGTCCAAAGAAAAGGTCCAGGCCAGAGTGTTATACAGTTCTTTGATGCGCAGCGAAAAAAAACTACTTATTTCTGTGGCAGTGCTTCTTAAATAGTACATTCGAT
This sequence comes from Legionella bozemanae, assembly GCF_001648595.1. GTDB lineage: Bacteria > Pseudomonadota > Gammaproteobacteria > Legionellales > Legionellaceae > Legionella > Legionella bozemanae. Next base: position 220,872 of record NZ_LBAW01000002.1, read on the forward strand.
CTGCTTCGGCATGTTGCACCAATTGAAGCGGTAAGGCTCTGCTGTCTTTAGGATTTGGATTTTTTTCTTTTTTTTGTGTGGGTAGTTTTGTCTTCATGTCGTAAATCCTTTTGCGCACCAATAAACTCCATTGGATATTTAGGGTTCATCTTGATAATTAACTTATCTCTACGAAAGGTGCAAGAGGATTAGAGAAAAATATTACAAACAGCATTATTGTGAGTGGATTTAAAAAGATATATTTTATTCATTTTGTTCTATAATCAAACCATGGGCATTTATTTTATGGATGTATTATGAAACGTGGTTCAGAAGTCCAAATGGATATTATTGAGCGAGTAAAAGAAGTAAAAGATGAAATAAGGCGTCATGTGAGTGAAATAAGTAGTGCTCTTGAAGAGCGAGATAATGAAAAAGCCACCAAAGCGCTTATTAATTTTGGTGCATTTCTTCAAGACCGATATCCTGGTCTACTCTTGGATGATCTGCAAAAGCAAATGATAGAGTTAATGGGGGAAGAGCTATTTAATCAAAAAATGCCTCCGCTCGATTTTATTGAATATTTTGTAGCTGCGCGACAAGAGGTATACGAGGCTGTACTCGAAGATGATGCCCCACGTGGAGTGCAGGCAAATCGTATAGCTAAAATGGATGCTGCAACCAAGGGGGTAAATATTTTATCGGTTTTATTAGGAGGGGAGCGATGGGAAAAGGGATTACATGCAGTAAAAGACAAGTTTGACGAGTCTAAGCTCCCTTCAGTCAAAAAATGGATCTTAGAAGCTCCTTATCAAGTTAGTGAAAACCTTTCTGAAGCAGCGCGGCAAAAACGTCTTGCTTTAAGTTTTGTTTCAGAAATCCGTGACAATCTCGAGAAGACAATTAAGAGTTTAACGCAATAGATAAACGAAGAAGTTCAAAAAAATCGTGATTTATATAAATCATATTTTAAAGGTGACAGTCAAGAAATTGATATTGATGCATTAGTCAAAAATCTTAAGGAGAATCCGTCTGATGCACATTCTACTGAAATTAAAATGGCCGCTGCAAGTTACGATGCACTGCGAGCGCTTACTGCTACCCTAGATGACGCGGGTAAGGGAAATCCTACGCCTCAAGATAAACTTAGACGCTTTCAAGATCACTTAAATCAAGAGGAGATAAGAAACGCATTGGATACAAATCCGGATGATGGTGTGACTCAATTTTTAAAAACAGTACTCTATATACTAAAGTGTGCTGTGACCTTTACCGCATACCATTGGGTTACAGAGGGTGAATCCTTAAGATCAACACAGCAACAATCTCTTAAAGAAGCGCTAACAACGTTAAAAAAGGCTGACGAGGAGGGCGTTATAGATCAGCCGAAGAATACTATGTAATTTAATTACTAACTTATTGTTTTCGTTCGATGATAATCTCATGGATTGATTTAATGCAGTATGAATTTGGAATTGCTTTGAGAAGTAAAAGCACTGGCATAAGTTTGAGCTTTGGGCTTGCTTGACCCACTCCTTATTAATATGGAGGGAAATCGTATGCCTCACCATCCGCATGAATAGTTTTTATGATGGCTGTATTTTACAGCTGGACTCTTGGGAATATTAAATTTATTAATCTTATAGGTTTGTTTTTATACTATTTGCAGAACCAAATACACGCTCTGATCCTTTAATTAGGTGTGAAGTATCTATGTACCGTGTTGATATATTGAAATTGATTATCAAGAAAAACGAGCCATAATAATTAAAGGAATAATAGGGATGTAAGTTAAAATGAATACTTTTGATACCATCGCAATTGAATTTGATTTAACCCATCGCAGCATCAAGCACGTTGCTCTTGAAGACTTGCGGGTCCATGTTCAAGAGAAAAACAAAATTTATTGGATCCATAGTAACTTAAAGCAAGCGGATGCTTTTAAGCAATTAGTAAGAAAACTGAGATTACCTGCAGACGTAATTCAATTATGTTCTGAAGAAAATAATTTATCCAATCTTATTGATAATGACAATGCATTAACATTGCAAATTAAGTGTTTGGCTTCACTTGAGTTGAATGAGAAGAATGAACTAAATTTGGATAATCTTTTAATTCACCTTACACCGCATTACTGTTTTACTGCTGCCGATAAGCCTTTACCTGTTTTATTTGAGTTTTTTAATAATTGCTCAAAATCAGTGCATTATGCTAAAACGCCTTGCTTCATCTTATTTTTATTCCTTGAGGGGATTATTAATGATTATGCTAATGTTCTTTTTCATTATGAAGAAATCGCCGAGCAGTTTGAATCTGTAATACAAAAAAAGCATGAGAATATTTATAAAGATGTAGCGGAGGTAAAGCACCAAACGTTGCAAATTAAACGTGATATGATTGCAATAAGAGAAATTTTAATGCGGATCACCAGTCGAAATATCTTGGTTATCTCTGAAAAATGCCGCTCTTCTTTATATAATTTATCAAATCATAGCCATCTCATCATCAATGAAGTGGATTCGATTCGCGAGTTATTAAATAGCTTATTAGGACAGATCGATAATGAACTGATGCAAAAAATGAGTGAAACCATGGCCGTGCTTGCCGCATTTGCGGCTATTTTTTTGCCATTAAATTTAATTACTGGAATTTACGGAATGAATTTTGAGTGGATTCCTGAGTTGCATTGGAAATATGGATATTTTGGTGCCCTTGGTTTAATTGTCCTTTGCGCCATATTTCTATATCTTCTTTTTAAAAAGAAGAAATGGTTGTAATCTTAGTTTCATTAAATGCAGGATAAAGATGAATTCGCCGCGATTTTTAAAAAGGAATAGTAGTTATTTAATGCTGATTAAAAGATGAGTGCTCTTGCTCGTCCAGAGTTTCTTCTTGGTTTTCTCTAATCTTCTTAAATTGCAGCATGATAGTTTTTGCCGCTTTTTGGAATATATTTACTTTGGCGCCAGTATATTTATCCCAATCTCGCTCAAATTCTTCTATTCTGAAATTATTTGAAACACTATACGTGCTATAAACTGGATGAGGTTTGGATGAGTCGTTTTGGAAAAAAGATCGAACATCATCTTTTACCATTTGTAATAATTGAGGTTCATGTTCTAATTCTTTAGTGATGCCTCTTAGAACAGCAGAATAACCGATGCTGAAACCCGTCTTGGAATATTCTTTGTCCCAACATTCGAGATAAATATCGACTAGGGCTTGTTTATATTCTTCCAATGACTTATAGGTCGTGTGTTCCTTTTGGAACGTATGAACTGATTTTGCACTTGTTTTTGTAATTCCATAATTGTACTAAGCCGTGTTTTAAAACTACTGCTTATCTCAATGGGGAATTGGTGCCAAGATTTTAAAGAAGCATGCGCATTCTTTTTTTTATCTAAAGATAATTCATCTTCTGGATCAACATTTTGTTTCCCCCAATTGCGTAAAGTAGTTTCGAAATGAGGATTTGGTTTTACATCGGGTGAAGAAGTTATTTCTTTTCTTTCGATTAATTGCATTGAGGCCGGATGAAGTTTTTCATTTTGATCATAATACCGAAATGTTTTGATTTTAACATTCCCGGGAATCAATTCTTTATTATTCTCAAAAAAACACTCAACGGCTTCGAGAATATCTTCCCGATCATCAAAAAAAGAGAATTCAATTTGATCCTCTGGATGTTCTAGAGCTAATTTTTGAATTTGCGCATAGATAAGAGAAATTTTATTCTCATCATTTATCCATTTTGATATGCTTAGCCCCGTATTAGGTATTAAGCTCGTTTCGTATTGATGCCGTTGTTTAAGTAGTTTTTCAGCTCCTTGTAGTGTATGTCCATGAGCTTTTTCTGAATAAATATCCCCCATTAAAAAACCATCAAACTTGGCCCCAACCTCTTGGCTAAGTGCTTTGAATAGAGGAAAACAAGATCCTGGGCCATCTGCTTTATGATTTTTAGCATTAGAAATATCCATATACACATCTTGGCGATTAGAACCTACTATAACTTTATCAATCTGCATTTCCTGTAATTTCTGAATGAGAACTGGATTGCTGTTAATACATGCTTGGACTCTATCACCGCTATGCATCATTTGGTTTATGTAATCCTGATGACTCAAACATCCATCAAAATCAATGGAGGCGACACGAATAACTTTACCCATACATCCTGCTTTTTACACATCTACTCCCTTTAAATATAGATTAAAAATTGATTTTCCACTGCTTTTATCCCTAATTTTTCAATATATGAAATCAAGTAAATGTATGGTTGTGCCCAAGCTTTGGTATCTTATTTTTTCTTTCCATCATTGTTTCGTGAATATATGGACAAAGCGAGGATTGCTGATTATTGCTAAGATAGCCTTGGACGGGGCTGGGAACGGATAATTTTGTGGGATTTGGGTTTATTTTAAATACTCATCTTCACGATGAAGTGCAAAGATGAGATTGATTTATATCGGCGAGGGAGTTGGCTCCTATCAACGTCATGACAATCCCCATCTCGTTTCGAATAAGTTCGAGCATATGTTCAACGCCTGCTTGTCCTCGTGCGGCTAACGCATAAACGGTGGGTCTCCCTAAGAGCACCGCTCGCGCTCCTAGAGCGAGCATGCGTATGACATCAAGTCCTGAACGAATTCCTGAATCGACAAGAATCGTGAGCTCAGAACTTACTTTATCCACAATTTTGGGTAACGCTTTGGCCGTGGATAAAACACCATCAAGTTGTCTTCCTCCATGGTTGGAGACAATAACTCCATCCGCACCAAACAGCACTGCATCTTTTGCATCTTCTGGATCAAGTATTCCTTTAATGAGCAAGGGGCCTTTCCAAAAATTACGTATCCATTCCAGGTCTGACCAACTGATTGAGGGATCAAAGTTCTTGGTTAACCAGCCAATATAATCTTCTAAGCCTATGACTTGGTGAAGATAGGTGGAGATATTTCCCAAATCATGTGGGCGACCCATAATACCAGTATTATAAGTCCATGAGGGTTTCATCATGGCCTGTAAGAAACGACGCGTGCGGGTAAACGGACCACACATGCCAGAGTGTGCGTCTCGATAGCGTGCGCTTGGCGTAGACATGTCTGCAGTGAACACAAGATGAGTAATGCCACAGGCTTGGGCTCGTTCCAGCACGTTTTGCATAAAACCACGATCTTTGAGCACATAAAGCTGAAACCAGAGGGGCTGAGCACTTTGAGTGGATACTTCTTCCAAAGAACATATGGAAACCGTCGATAAGGTAAAAGGTATACCTTTTTTGGCGGCTGCTTTGGCAACTTGTACCTCACCGCGTCGAGCATACATTCCTGTAAGTCCTATAGGGCTTAAGATGACCGGCATCGCCAGTTTCTGTCCTAAAAGTTCTGTTTCAAAATTAAGATGCCCTACATTTTTTAAAATACGTTGTCGCAGTGTTACTTTGGCGAGATCGGAAGTATTTTCTCTTAGTGTTTGTTCTGTAAAAGCACCACCATCAATGTAATCAAACAGAAATCGCGGCAGTTTACGTCGAGCGGCTTCGCGATAGTCAGCAATAGAAGAAATGATCATATTCAAGTCCAATGTGTCACTAAATCTCTGTTTTGGGATGGGAGTTCGCTTTTTTGTTATGTCAGCATAACAAAAAGGAAAGCATCTCCCAAGTAACGAATTCAAAATATCGCTATAGGGGAAGTGGTTTATTAACCGCACACACCATTAAAGTAATCCTATTCTCGATATGAGAGTCTAGTGGAATACGGGAAAACCCGGGTTCAGCCTTGGAGGCTTATACTCAGACTACATTTTTAGATTTTTGATAAGAAACCTTGATGTATTTGAGTCATTTTCAATAAATATTCCGGTTGCTTATTATGTCCCCCCAACTTGTTCACAGGGGGTTGAGGCCTCAAATTTTTTCACCTACGTACCGCACATAAAGCGTAGTACGTAGAGAGATTAAATGAAAAACTGGCGATCTCTCAGGAGTAATTACTTAATTGCATTTTTACAAGACTGGTAATTGCATCCATCATTTTGTGGCATGATTCAGGACTTTCTGGAAATTGTTTGTAGATGATATTGGCCAAAAATGCAGATAAAGCTTGAGATATAACATTACTGCTACGTAAATTAGGCGGCAGCTTTTCTACGGATTGAACTAATGATGACAATAAATTTTGTCCTATAAAATTCATCGCCTTGGAATAATCTTCATTGGTTAAGGTGTCTGCTGTTTTGGTATTTTCATCTATGTTCATGTTTTGTTCCTGTAATTTTTGCTTAAGCGAAATTATAGAGTTTGCCCCCAATCACTTCAATGCCTGAAGAGAAATACGAGATTTTCCTATCATTATTTTAGGAGTAATGCGATAAGCTGCAGGCTTTTTCTTTTGAGATTCAGTAGACCTTTTTTGAGCGCTACTGCAAAGAAGACCCGCTTCGTCGATACTGTGCTCGAATTCTCATGTCCTTATGTGTACACTCCAGTTCTGCGTCTGTGTCTTCTCGCATTTCTCTCATTGCAGCGAGTTTCGAAAGAGGTCTAGGATATGGAGAGGAACCCCTATTAGTTAATGACGGATTGGGATTTACAATTTACTCATAATAAATTGATGTGTGTAAGGGGAATCCTCATTCAGAATTGCATCTGAAATTTGTTTTTCAATCGTTGTATTTAATTCTAAATCCTTTAAATTATTAACCGGAGAATAATCTCCGTGTCCTGCTCTTGGCAGTTTGGATTCAATACCTTCATTTAATTGCCCTAAAGGATCTAGTACGATTAAATCACCTTTTCCTGTTAAGTTAAAAGCGACACTACTGCCAAATAATGGATTTGGTTTAGCTCCTTCTTGAGTTAATATTTTAAATGTTTGCTTATAGCACAAACTGGGTTCATCGGTGCTGCTTCCAGGGCCTACTACAGTGACTTGTTCCGCTAAGTCTGACCATGTAAGTTTTCTGCATGTAAGTCTTTGCACGTCGGCAAGAATTCGATCGAGCTCTACCTTTACTGTTGCATAAGTTTCATGTTCGCCGAATATATGGCCTACATAATAACAAGGTGTTTCTTGCTCATCCTCTGTAGTAACCAAAACGCCAGTACATTGTAAGAGACCCTCAGTTCCCAAAACGTCCAAATCGCCTTCTTTAAATCCTGCACCTGCATCAACCCCTACGCGATAACAACTTAAATTCTTCATGCTCAGCAGATGTTCTGAATTGGGCATATAAAATAATGAAAAATCATTGCACTGATTTAAGAGAGAATTGATTTCTTGTTCTTCATCATTGGCTTTTTTCTTTATTAGATTTTTAAGGAGTATTGCTGCCCGCCAATACTCTTTTTCATTAAGCCCCGATAGTAATTTTAAAGCTTCATCAAGCTTTTTGTAGTGTAAGAGGTTTTTATAATAGGTAGACATTTCGCTTAACCTGATGTTTTCTGTATCCAGTAGAACTAGTTCATCATCACCGTCAGTTACAATTATTTTTGTCATGATATTGCCTTTCTTACATATTGGCCTAATATTATACATGTGAGTTGTCAATTACAATTCCATTGATTATGATTTGCATCAATTAAGTGAATTACATAGTTCTTATAAACTAAATAATGGCCTAAATTCAGTGGATGCTTCGATACTTTATACCTTTAGACGCTGCCCTTATGCAATTAGAGCACGAATGGTGCTCGCATATTCCAAGATTAAAGTAGAACAACGTGAGGTTGAGCTTAAAAACAAACCGCAGGAAATGCTGCTTGCCTCTCCAAAAGGCACTGTTCCAGTATTAATTTTAGAAAATGGTCGTGTGATTGATGAAAGCATTGATATTATGATTTGGGCCTTAACACAATTTGATCCTGATGGCTGGCTCTCTGTTGGAGAAAAAGATAAGTGGCATGAATTAATTCGCTTAAATGATATAAAATTTAAACCTATTTTGGATCATTATAAGTACCCACAAAAATCAGAGAAAAAAGATCCACTTTATTATAGAGAGGAAGCCCAAGAATACCTCTATAAATTAAATTCGCTATTAATAAAAAATCACTTTCTTTTAGCAAACCGTATCAATATAGCCGATATTGCTTTGTTTCCCTTCATAAGGCAATTTTATATGGTTGATCCACAGTGGTTTGCACAAAGTGACTATAAATCCCTACATTCATGGTTACAATTTTTTTTGAATTCAGAGTTGTTTCTTACTGTGATGAAAAAACCTATATCAGGATGAACGCTTTGTATAATTGCAGCCATTGCTTGTATGATGACACGGTTTATTTTCAAACTGCAGTGTGGTGTGATAAACTGAAAATTTGGTGGCAAGCATTTCTTGAAGCAAGGGTAATAACTCTTCTGAGTGATTATATGAACTATCATAAACCACATGCGCAGTAAGGCTGGATTTACCGCTAGTAAGTGCCCATAGATGAAAATCATGTACACTCAAAATCCCGGAAATCCGGCATATTTCAGATTTTATTTCTTCAACATCCATACCTTCCGGAACCCCTTCAAGAAGAATATTAATTGTTTCTTTTAACAGGATCCAGGTTCGAGGCAACACCCATAAACCAATTGCAATGGCAATGATAGAGTCTACCCACTCATAACCAGTCCAGCGGATAATTAGTGCACCAATTAATACACCAATGGAACCGAGCATATCGCTCCATACTTCAAGATAAGCACTTTTAACATTGAGGTTTTTGTCTTTTCCACTTGCAAGCAATTTCATGCTGATCAAATTAATCACCAACCCAATTGCTGCAATAACAAACATGCCTACCGTCTGGATGCTCGCAGGTTCATAGAGACGTTGATACGCTTCATATAAAATATAAATGGCAACAAAAAAAAGTAACATTGCATTAAAAGCAGCTGCAAGAATTTCGAAACGATGATAGCCAAATGTTTTCCGTATATTGGCAGGGCGGTCAGAAAGATAGACTGCTGTCAGCGAGATGGCTAATGCGCTGGAGTCGGTCAACATGTGTGCTGCATCGGAAAGAAGCGCTAAGCTGTCAGTAATAAGTCCTCCAATTACTTCAACAATTAAATAGGTGGTTGTGAGAATAAATGCCATCCAAAGATATTTTTTATTCTGATTCGTTGGAATTGCATGACTATGGTCGTGAGACATCCACTTGCTCCTGTTAAAACGCTCTTTTTCTTATTAATAGCATAGATGAACTATCGTATTTGATAATCTGAACTGGAAATTGTAACACATCTGAATCATTGCTATTCGTGCATGCACTATTAAATATTTATAAACCAATAATTATTTCCTTGACAACAGTTTCCTAGGAAACTAAAATGTAAACCTGTGGAGGCATTCATGCTAAAAGTTAAAAAAAGAAAAGAAGTAAGTCAATTGACGGATCATATCGGTTATTGGCTGCGCTTGATTTCTAATGAGGTGTCGCATGCATTTGCAAGGAAACTTGCGCAAACAGGGGTTACAGTTGCCGAATGGGTTGTACTCAGAAAAATGTATGATTGCAATAACATCATATCGCCCAGTACCGTTGCCCATGTTACGGGTCTCACTCGTGGCGCAGTTTCCAAACTGATTACAAGACTCCTTGAAAAAGGCCTGGTAAATCGTAAGGAATCTGCTGATGATCGCCGTTATCAAGACATAGAGCTTACCTCAACAGCTGTAGTGCTCGTGCCTAAACTGGCTGCTCTGGCAGATCAAAATGATGAAGAGTTTTTCTCGAAACTTACATGTGCACAGCAAGAGCAATTCTTGAAACTTTTAAAGAAACTTGTTTATTTCCATCAAATTAAAACCGCACCAATTGAATAGACTTCTTTTGAAACTCTACTGCAATGGCAAATTGCTTTGCGGTGCTCGAATCCTCATGTGACTGCGTGTACACTCCGGTTCTGCGCTCCGTTTCTTCTCGCACTTTGCTCACGGCAGCGAGTTTTGAAAGAAGTCTAAAAAAACGGAGAATTAAACGTGAGTAAAGCAATTGATAATTTAATGAACGCAATCCAGTCGGCAATTGCAATTCGTCCTAAAGTAGGAGGTTTTCCTGTTTTAGCAGAAGTGATGCGTCAAGCAGGAGTCAAACAGACTCTTTGGTATTTACCGTCTTGTCAGAGTATCTATATTACTAAAGAGGGGAATATTGTTTCTCAAGAATCCCCTTTGGTTACAGGACAAGTCGATATTCCCGAGTTTAATAAGGCAGAACTTATAAAGGCCATTCGTATTGATCAAGCGGGTGAAAGCACTTTTCCTGAGTTTCTTCGCGCATCTTGGGAAGCTGGAGTAGTCCATTATCATGTTGACTTAGAGAAGCGCACCGTAACTTATTATGGTGTACTTGGTGAGTCGTATGTTGAAGATTATCCTGCTGTAACAGTGAATTAATAAAATTTTATTTTACAGTGAATTTGGCTCAGAATTCATTGGTATCTTTCAAAAGAGTTTTCCGGGATGTTCTAAACATCCCAGATGGTGCTATTTGTTGCATGTGTTGCGTTTTAAAAACTGCTTCTCTTCAGGTGTTCACTGCAGTTTATTCTCTTGTTCTGTCTGCTGTGAAAGAACATCGATCTTATAAGTGCAGCCATTGCGCCAAAGCATGGATCCCTGCTGTTAAATCCTCTTCACTGCCGCCAAACGATAAGCGTACATAACCTTCTTTGCCAAATGCAACTCCTGGCACGAGAGCAACATGGGCTTCTTCTAATGCGTGTTTACAAAATTCTGTGGAGTTCTGTTTTTTAAAACCGAGACTGCTTAAAGAAATAAATACGTAAAGGGAAGAAGCAGGAGCTTGTATGGTGAGATCAAAATGCTGACACAAGGCATTAAGGAGTGTATCTCTTCTTTTTTGCATGCATTGTTTCACCCAGGAACTGATATGATCTATTTCATTTAATGCAGCAACTGCCGCCCATTGACTTAAAGTAGTGACGCCGCTGGTACTTTGACCTATTAATGCTGTTAATGGCTGGATAATTTGTTGAGGGGCAAAAATAAAGCCAATTCGCCAACCGGTCATGGCAAAATTTTTTGAGCAACTTTGAATAATAATGACGCGATCCTGAAATTGGGGAAAGGAACCACAAGAGATGTAATTGTGCTCATTGTAGGTCAGGGCACTATATACTTCATCAGCAATAACTAAAAGTCCTTGCTCATGAGCAATTTGCAATAATTGGACGAGCTCGGATTCAGTATATAAAGCACCGGTTGGATTTGTGGCATTATTCAGAATAAGGATTTTACTTTTAGGAGTGCATGCGTTTTTGAGCGCCTGAGGCGTCAGCTTCCAGCCTTCTGTTTCTTTAGTTTCAACAATAACTGGTACCCCGCCAAACAGTTTGGTCATGGCTGGATAGGAAACCCAATAGGGGGAGGGGATGATGATTTCATTGTGCTCTTGCACTAATAATTGCATCAGTAAGTAGATTCCAAATTTTCCACCATTAACGACAAGGCAGTTCTCTTTTGGGAATGAACAATCATAAACTTCATTCATCCATTTACTTGCTAAAAGCCGTAGTTCTGGAATTCCTGATACTGGAGGATAAAGAGTATGTCCTTGCTCTAAAGCACGCGTCGCCGCAGTGATAATTAATGGATGGGGTGGAAGTTTGGGCTCACCAGCGCTTAGATTATAAATTTTAATCCCCGCATTTATTTTTTGCTGAGCCAATGAATTAATCACAACTGTTGCTGAATCCTCAGGTAAAATCTTCATTATTTTTGTACCTTTCTAGAGTTTGATATAATTATTTTGAATAAACGATTAATAAATTCCTTTGGCAAATGATATTGTTTGGATAAATACTCATAAAACTCAAACAATTGTTTTTCACGGGAGCGGTCTACTATTTTTTTTCCTTCTTTTGATTTTAAGGCGCCAATTTGTTTCGATAATTCGAGACGCTTTGCTAAGATTTCAATGATGCACGCATCAGTTTGTTCAATTTGTTTTCTCAATTCTTCGAGCGTAGGCATGATTTTCTCCTTACTTGAGAAGACTTGTGTTATCGCGATACTTTTTTACCAGGATAAAAGCAGTTCGATTCGGATGGCTGTCGTGAATATTTGCTGCTTTTATTTCTAAACCATAAAGTTCGGCACACCGTGCCGGTGCAATCACCGCGGCATGGGATGGCAATATCCCTTCTGCTAAATCCTTTGCTGCTTTTGCGGTATCGATCCACTCTATTTGTTCGGTCTCTTTAAATTGTTTTCGTAAAAATTGGTTGCATTGAGCTAATCCTTGGGGATGGGATACAATGTGCGTAATTTGATCGCGCTGAATTCCAGGATTTACAAGCAAGCATTGATTAATTTCATGCCATAATTCGTCAACAAGAGTAAATAAATGTCTGCCCATTGCCTGGAATGCTGGTTTTACTAATCCTCCTAAAAGATTAACAACAGGCACGATACCCAGATTAATGGCTCCGTTTTCAATAGCATTGAGAACGCCTTCCATATCCAGTAAATGGATAAGAGTGGGATCAATTCCTTTTTGTCTTGCATAAATTAGGGCTGCTTCTTCAGAAAACGAGCCCACATCACCAGAAATACCGAATAAAGTCGTCATACGAGTTCCTCCATGGGTAATTCTTTTTTCTCTAAAGATCGTAACTTAGCTAATTCCAACAGAAAAGTTTCTGTTTGCTCCCAGCTTAGACAAGGGTCGGTGACAGATAGCCCACTTAAATCAAGGGCTTCTGGGGCCATCGGATCTACTTTTTGACTCCCTTCTTTGATAAAACTTTCAACCATGAATCCTTTGACCAATGGCTTTAAATCAGGATGCCTTTTAAGGCTATCCAAAACACTTAAAGCAATGGAGGGTTGTAATTGATGATTTTTTTTGCCATCTACCAGACAATTATCATGGCTGACATCAACAATGACCGAAGGGTTAGCTATCTTATGGAGATCCATATAGCACTTCACCTCTTTAAGATGGGCAATGGAATAATTAGGTGCATGGTTTGAGCCACGTAAAACCAGATGAGCATGATGATTGCCATGTGTTTGCACTTCATAGCCATCAAATACAGCGACATGATCATGTTGTGAGGCAACAATACTATTTACCCCCACTGCTAACGAACCATGTGTGGGATTTTTTAATCCTACAGCGCAATCTAGAGCGGAAGCAAAAATTCGATGCTCTTGATCCTCTGAGCTGCGAGCACCAATGGCTACCCATGAGAGAAGCTCAAGAAATCCTTTGGCATTATGAGTAAATAAAGCTTCATCGGCAATGGACAATCCCATTTCGATGACTTTAATCATCATCTCTCGTGTGTATTTTATTCCGGCTGCGATGTCTGGGGGAGAAAATAAATCGGGTTGGTTTACAGGGCCTGTCCATCCTTTAGTTGTCCGGGGCTTTTGAATATATACTCTCATGATTAATTTTAATTCGTGTTTTACTTTCTCATTGAGTTTCACTAAACGTTTGGCGTATTCCAGAACAGCCTTTTTAGGCCAGGCAGAACAAGGCCCCACGATCATTAAAAGACGATGATCACGGCCTTCTAAGATTGCTTTGATTTCTTCTCTATCGCGAGCAATTTGTTGAGCGGCAGCATGCGATAAGGGGATTTTTTGAATAATTTCTTCTACAGGAGGTAGTTTTTTTAAAATTGAATAACTCATAATCCCCTCCTGCAACCCGTAAGTACTTTGGATAGGTCATGAGAACAACGCGGCGATTGATGATGCATGATGTACACTCCTCTTTGGTTCTATCCAACGCCCATGCTTTTTATTGTCTGGGAATTCGGGTACCAAAAACCCCCAGACTAAGCTGGGGGTTGGAGTGTTAGTTTATTCTACCTAACCACCCAGCGCCGGGCTAAAAAAGCTAAAATAAAAAAAGCAAACAACGGCTTGTGTAAAAGCTGCTTTTCTATTTAACTTTTGGTGTACGGTAGAATGAGACATGAAAAAATCACAAAAATTTATCTGTACTATTAATATACAATTTAGTGGTGGGGCTGTCAATACCCTAAAGAATATTGAAATTATTTGCGCAGCAGCACTTATAACCCTCTGTGTGATTATGTTGGGTCTGATTTTGCTGTGTTTTCTGTGACTTGCCAGCGACGTGCAATAGGGCTATATTTTTTACTTCTCTTTCTAAAACAGTAAAAAATGACCAAAATTGCGCTTTACTTAGCTGGTGGTGGAGCCCGCGGCGCCTATCAGGCAGGGGTTCTTAAAGCGATCAGCACCATTCTTGATACAAAAAAAATTCCTTTCAATATGATTAGCGGCGTGAGTGTTGGCAGTATTAATGCTGCGGTAATTGCTGAAAATGCACTGGATTTTTCTGCTGGTACGAACAAATTAAATGAATTATGGAATAATATTACGTGCCAGCATATTTTTAAGTCCAGCAATTATGCGCTAAGCATATCAGCTATGCGGAATATGAGCAGTATGCTGACCAGACAACGCCTTTTGGGCCATATTCTTGATACCTCGCCTTTGCGCCAGTTTATTAATAACATCATTAATTTTGAGGTTCTGGATGGCGTGATTAAGAATAAGCATTTAGACATGATGGAAATCATCAGTAACTGTTATGAAATGCAAAAAACCATCTCCTTTTATCAACATCATGCAGAGGATTTTGCAGATTGGGATGATCCACTTCACAGCAGTCAACGGGTTACTCTGCAAATGAAGTATTTTTTGGCGTCGACCTCATTGCCTTTATTCTTTCCGCCTGCAAAAATCGATGGACTTCATTATGGAGATGGTCATGTGGGATTAGCAGCTCCGTTACGTGGTGCTATCCGTTGTCAGGTAGATAAGATTTTAATTATTGGTACGCGCACATTACCGAGTATGAGCGATCCAGAAAAATTACGCGGCGGCGATATTGATTTTTCTCGTGTTTTGGGGGGTATGGTTAATGGGTTATTTTTAGATAATCTCGAGCGTGATCTGGAGATGGTAAGTCATATGAACCATATGGCGCATATGGTTCCCACGAGGGATCATTCTCATTGGCGTCCCATCCAAACCTTACATCTACGACCGAGTGTGGATGTAGCCAGTCTGGCTCAATCTCAATACAATAATATACCTATGCTCTTGCGTATTCTGCTTAATTTTCTTGGTGCTAAGCGGCATTCTGGTGATTTACTCAGTTTTCTTTTATTTGAAAAGGCGTTCACTCGCGAATTAATAAAATTAGGTTTTGATGATACGATGGCTGCACATAATTCCGTTTTAGATTTTTTTAATGCATAGCCTATTTTGTGCCTGGAATATTCTTGTAACGTTTCATCTAATAATTGTCTTGAACTCCTACTTCAAAACAGTTGCTTAGCGTTTTTTATTCATTATGTTGTCTTCTAATTGAGTGGCATAATCAGTTAATAACTTTGCAACGTAGTCTTCTGTTTTTTTATCATAGAAAGATTTAGGGGCTTGCCACATGTCCGCTTCGGCTAAAATTGATTCTTTAGATTCATCCAATACGTGTGCCAACTGTTCTTTATCTGCTGCCGAAATGGGAAGCGTTTGTATTGTTTGCAAAACATGTTCTTTTTCTAGGGGATGATGTTGTGAATTTTTTGTTGATGGAGAGTGGGTACTACTAAAAAATAAAAAGGATTTATGATTACTATATTCTTTAGGTGGCTTATAGGTACTTTGAGGTTGAATCGCACGGCTCAAGTCCATTAAAATTTGTGCTATTTGTTGACTCAATTGCTGCTCGTAAAATGTGCTGTCTCGCCACGCAGAAGCTTCTTTATTGAGTACTTCGACAGGTTGGTCTATCAATAAAACTAATTCTTCCTTATCTTCTTCACTGATAGGAAGACTGAATAAGCGGTTCAAGGTTTGTTCTTTAAGACGAGCATGGACATAGTTTGTTAGAATTTGCTCTACTTGGTTGCAAACATTTTGTTCGTATAAGTCGCTATGCAGCCAATCAAGCGCTTCTTTTTTAATGAGCTCAATAGGTTGATCCAACAATAAAACGAACTCATGTTTATCTATATCGCTAATAGGAAGACTTAATAATGCGCTTAAGGTTTGCTGCTTTACATCCATCGCGTCATTTTCAGAAGTTTCTGGAGGATACATCATCTCTTCTGCATCTACATCATAATTATCCGATAAATATTCTTCAGAAATACCTGTTTTAAGGATTGCTTCAATTCCCGAGGGAAGTAAATGTGTGGGTAAAATTTGAAATAAACTGGATAATGTCTCAGAAGAAAGTTTTTTAAAGTATTCCTCATCATTATCTTCAAGTGCTTTTTTACATAGAGCGATAATATAGTCTTCATCGATATCCATTGTGATGTCGATGCTAAAATTTTCTAATGATCTGCAGTCAACAAAGTCTGCATATTTATCTTTTATCCATTGATTGCCACCGGCATTTTGTGCACAACGCAAGAAAATATTTGATAAAAAATATTGCTGATTTTGGGCATCTAAATGATGCAAAATTGAAGTAATTAATCGATCATCGTCTGCATTTAGAATTAACTTGAATATTTTATTGTTTTTTTCCTCGAATATTTTTAATACCGTGGTTTGCTCCAATTTTCTGGTTTCTAATAGTTTTATGAGTAATTCTGTTTTTTCTGTATGGATAAGATAATTAAAGAAATCTTCCTGATATTTTTGTAAAAAAATACTCCCTTTCTCGCCTTCCAAATCACGGGATAACTCCTGTGCTGCCAGTGCAAAAAATTGATATGTGGCGTTTTCTTCAACAAATCTTAATAACCCATCATAGGCATTAAATTCTTGATGAATCGTTGCAGTAATTTGTTGCCACTGCTTTAGGAGGACTGATCTTTGCTCCGTGGCAATTTCAATCATTTTTTGTAACATTTCTTGATTGATTTCATCTTCGGTAACAAGATGTACACAAGCATTGATGTAATCATAAAGTGGTTGGTGCTCATTAAGTTCTTGAATGAATTTTAAAAATTGGTTATCCAAAAAATATCTTTTATTATCTACAACATCAAAAAAAGGTAAGGAAAGAGAAGACATCACCTGACCAATAGAAGTATCCCCCGCTGCACATGTTGTATCTGCTATAGCGAATAAAGCATTTATTTCATCATTGGAGCAATCTTTCATTTGCAACACATCTATTTGTCTTTGCCCATCTCCAATTTTGATAATCGATTCACTACCATCACTGTTATGAAAAACAATGTGTCCAATGCCTGCTTGAGACAAACTGGATAAATCCATTTCTTTTAAAGTGGCAGGATTTAATTGATTCGAGGTAATTAAAATATTTTTTTGCTCCGATATCTTACTGACTAATGTGAGGTAAGCTTGCTTTGTTAATTTGGTATGCAGATAACCTGTAGCAATAAAGCAGTCTTGACTTATCGCTTGGGACACAATCTTTTTAACAAGCGGGCTTTTAATGTGTTGATCGATTATGTCTTTTTTAGAGATTTTTTGAGAATCTAATTCGTTACTCAGCTGACTTATTGTTTCATTTAATTTTATTCCTGTTTCTTTATTATGCTTTTCAAGTCCCATATAAACTAAACCTTGGGCATAGGGTTTGGTTTGGTGTGCAGATATGCCGGGTCTAATTTCAAAAAAAGATAACCAATCGTGTTGTGTAAAAATTCCGTTAGCATTCAAAAATGTATTTTTATCTGAAATTTGAAGTTGGGCAGATATCTGCATTCTAAAATCGGAGCGTTCTAAAATACCTGCTTGTTGTAAGGCTTTTAAAGCACCTTGCCCTTTATCTGTTAAAACCAATGCTCCATTTTCATTAACTGTGTAAGGAATAAGATAATAATTTTCAGACTGCCCGACTTCTAAAATTGATGCCGCTTTCTCCATGTCTGTATCAAGGACAAATGCAACACGAGTAATATTGGTATGGGGGACTGATTCAAGATAATCAGCAAAATCTTTCAAATGAACTAAATCACCAATGCCATCGGGCAACACATGAGTACAGAGTACAAAATTAATGGGGGAGTTTGTATCTGAATTAAAAAGTTCAGATTTTTCTTTTCGTAAAGAGGCCATACTCTCTAGAAAATGATGTATCTCTTTGTCGGTATTCATCGTCAGCGTACTTCTCGTTATTTGCTTATTTATTGTTGTTTTTGGTTAAAAACTAACTCATTATTGAAGTGTAGCATAGGATGTTTTGTGATTTAGTGTCGATTTAAATAATTAATCTAAAGTTCTAATAACAAGAGTGGGTTAAAAGATTTTACAGGACCTAGGACGTTTACAATAAAACTGGCTCCCGTGGATAAGCGTGGGAGGTAGTAATTCATTGAAAATGACTCAATAACTCAAGATTTCTTATCAGAAAACAGAAGGGTTATTGTTCGTAGGATTTTCATTTTCAGGTGGTAGTTCTTGCGTCTTTAAGCGAACAAACCTTCGCCATGCTTTTTGTAGGGTCAGTGCCGCATCATGATGTTCGGCATGATATCCGTCTTTGAAAAAATAATGACTTCGAATATAGTTCGCGGTACTTGGCGTAACCAAGCCAGCTATTTGAGGTTCTTCATCGTTGGGCATATTACATACTTTGGACCGTACCAAAGTTGAAGAAACAGTTAAAAACTCATTTCCCAGCTCCAGTATCCTAATATTGTTCAATTGGTGCTCTGCTATGGCCTTGGTTAATTGATCTGCTTCATTTTCGCCTCTGGGAGCAACAATAACTTCTTCATAGTTTTTACAATATTTTGCTGAGGTGATAAATGAATCTTGACCAACGATAGGTACAATACAGGCGTTTCCATTCATCTTCTCAATTAATTGACTGTCTACTTTATAATTATCTGTTTGAACAATGATTTCGATTGGGGTCTGCTTCATCAAAGCAATGGGTTGTTGTTTATCACTATCCCAAAACATTTTTCGAATCATGGCCGCTCTATTTTTGCCTGGAGTATGGTAGTGCTTAGGGCCAGTATTATCATTAATTACAATGACTAATTTATCGAGGTTGCCTTGAGTTATTGCGTTTTTCATGATGTTGAAATGTGCCACGGTTGGTGGATCAAACGTTCCCCAATAAAGTCCAATCTTACTTCTTGCCATGATACTCCCGGATAAAAAGGAAGAATTATATAAATTGAACATTAAGGAATTATTAATGTTTGATGCTTCGAAGCATAGGTCAGAGTAACTGCATGAATATAAAACAGCTTTTTTGCCTTTTGCTTTGTGCGCGGGATCCACCTCTTTGGTGGTCATCATGGATTCCGCGCACAATGCGCGGAATGTAGGTATTTTGATTCGACGTGATCCATTACTTGATGAGCATCAGCCATTTTGAGGATGGATCAATCTTTTGATTATTATTAGGGTTTCCAGCGGTATAATGTTTGCTCATTAAGGTGCTGGTGGCACTATCAAATTTATTATTATTAATATGCTTATTAAGGCAACTACCGACACTAGAGGCAGTTCCTGAACAGAACGCTTGATTAAAATCATAATATTGATTGAGCTGACTCTTAGCAGCAGTATCACCGATGAAATTGTAAGTAATGTAGTCTTTCAATTTCCATGGAGCCTGTTCATTGGGTCTTGATAAATTTAATGTTTTAAAAGAAGAAGCATTGCCATGATCTGAGCCAATGGAAGCAGAATAAACAATTGGAATGACATAACCGTTACTTGCAACTTTAATTGCATGGATTTCATCAAAATGAGTATGGGCTGCGAGCATGCCAATTACAACTTCTGGATAAGCTTTTATAATGTTTTTGAATGAGTTTTTATAAGTTGTTTCCCAACTTTGTGGAGGAACATGCATGGCTAAAAGAACGCTCTCATGATTTGCTTTACTTGTTTTGAACTCTTTTTCTAACCATTGCAATTCATCCATAGCTCCGTCGCGAGAAGGAGAAAATCCTGGCCTTGATACAAATACAACACTGTTTAGTGAAATAAGCTTGAGGTGATCGCCTAAATAAGCAGAGTAATAACCGTATTTAGTATTTTCATTGTCAATACACGTTTCACCATTAAAAGGACATTGAAGTCCTGTTGAAAGAAATCCATCATCATTTCCTGTTATTGCTTTTAACAAATCAGAAACAGAT
Organism: Legionella bozemanae; assembly: GCF_001648595.1. Classification (GTDB taxonomy): domain Bacteria; phylum Pseudomonadota; class Gammaproteobacteria; order Legionellales; family Legionellaceae; genus Legionella; species Legionella bozemanae. The sequence goes on from NZ_LBAW01000002.1 coordinate 240,953, forward strand.
TCACTGTTGTAGGTAAAGGGTCCATAGTCTCTTTGCAAGGAATCATTATTACCAAAAACGTAATACCAGGGGGCTGGGTTTACTTTTTCATTCAGTTGCTCAAAAACTAAATTAATATTGTCGTGGGTTGTTTTACGGCTGTATGCATTATGGGCGGGTAAGTCGCCGAGCAATATAACTGCATGATCCGTTTCTTGATGTAAATCAATTTGCTCACCAATTTTAGCGATTAAGGTTGTGAAACTTTTTTGATCTAATTCTTCAGAGGTGCCTGGACGAGGGTTTATATGAGTCGCTTGACGCTTGGTAATATCCACATGGGGGTCTGAAATTAAAAAAATATTCATTTGATTTTGATCTGCTGCCAGGGCGGCAAAATTAACCAGATAGAGTGGAATCACGGTTAAAACGGTTATCAATTTTTTGAAACTTAACATGTTCATCTCCTCCTCTGCCTCAGTGACAGAGTAATTTGCTGTTTAGAGTAACGGCTTTAAGAAGCTTTTATTCAACTTACAATGATACGCTTCGTGTTTTTAAGAGAAGTTAAATTTTGTACGTAAATTACGCAATTAGATTGTTTTTTTAATGATTTTTATTCGTTTATCGGGAGTAGTCATCCTAGGCTGCTCTTGCTCAACTCGCTCTATTCGAGTACATTGAAGTGTTTTGCAATTAATAATGTATCGCGGTAAGTTCCCGGTTTCAAGGTAGTTATTAGTAATATAAAGAGTAAATTTTACTTATCGATTGATTCATTCATCGCAAATAATCTCGGAGGAATAAAAGCAATGGAAGGTGTATTCATTTGTTTAATACTTCTTTTTCTTATGGTGATCTCTGGAGTAATTACACGTTTTGTTTCTTTCCTGCCGACTCCCTTAATCCAAATTACCCTAGGGGCAATTATAGCAGTATTATTTCCCACCTTTGATGTAGGATTTAATCCTGAAGTTTTTATGTTGTTGTTTATTCCTCCTTTATTATTTAATGACAGTTGGCATTTTCCTAAACGTGAGTTTTTACTCTATACCCGACCAATTATTATGTTATCCATTGGATTAGTATTTTTTACTGTGGCGGGAATTGGTTATTTAGTTCATTGGTTAATTCCTCTTATTCCCTTACCTGCTGCTTTTGCATTAGCTGCAGCTCTTTCCCCAACAGATGCTGTATCACTCCGATCAATGACTGCAGGAACTCGAATACCTGAACGAATTATGCATATCTTACAAGGAGAAGCACTTTTAAACGATGCTTCAGGTCTGGTTTCGTTTAAATTAGCTGTTGCTGCTATGTTGACTGGCGTGTTTTCACTCAAAGAAGCAGTAGGAAGTTTGTTATTTATTAGTGTGGGAGGAATTGCTGTTGGTGTTATTCTTACCTATATCTTTATTTCACTTTTAGGAAAGTTAAGCAAGCATAGCGCTCACGAAACCACTACTGAAAATTTATTATTGCTGCTTTTACCTTTTACTGTATATCTTGCTGCAGAAAAATTAGGTTTTTCAGGAGTACTGGCTGCTGTTGCTGCAGGCTTCACTATTGACAGAGCTGGATTTTTAGACCGAACAATGGCCAAAATGCGTATTGAAGGTCATTTTGTTTGGGGGGTCCTTGATCTTACTTTAAATGGAATTATTTTTATTCTCTTAGGATTATATTTGCCTCATTCCATTAAATTCTTTGCAACAACAGGCTATAGTTTATCCGAGTATGCACTGATTGTTGTTTTTATTACGGTAACCTTAATTTTACTTCGTACAGCATGGATTTATTTAACTTTGCCTTTTGAAGCATTAATTTCCAGACGAAATCGTAGCTCTTGGCGTTTCCCTAATATAAAAATAATCAGTACTTTTTCACTCGGGGGAGTGCGCGGAGCAATTGCTTTAGCTGCGATTTTATCGTTACCTCATATGATCAATGGAGAGCCTTTTCCAGCACGAAAGCTTTTAATTATTCTTGTCATTGGTGTTGTGCTTTGTTCGCTATTAATTAGTAGCCTACTTTTGCCTTTGATTACACCGGGTTTGAAAAACTTAATACATCGACATGCTCAAGAGGAAGAAAATGAAGCAGTGCTTGCATTATCCAAGGCGGCAGTTGAAGCAATTAAAACAAAAATGAAGAGTTTATGTGACGAGGTAAATGAGCGGGATCGGGCTTTGTGTATCGAAGTTGCAGATAAATTAATGACTACCTTTAATCAATTTATTGTCTCCAATCAGGGTACTGAAAGTGAAAAAATGGAGGGTCTATTAGCCTTAACCTTCGAACGACAATTACGATATGCTGCTTTAGAAGGAGCCCATCAGGAATTGCGCACATTGAGGAAAGAAAGAAAAATCAATAATACAACAATGATGAAAATTATTTCTAGATTGGATTTGCGGCAAATTGCTTTATATTCGGAACATCAAACAATTTCTAGTTTAGGAAAAACAATACAGGGCGCAAAAAATATTTTTGGTGCAAGCTGAATAAGCGAGCAGAGTGCTAATCTCCCAATGCTTTTTGTAGTTTCTGCTACACTGTATTTATATAAGAGTATAAGAATAGCAAATGTAGTCTGTATTAATTGAGCGTCAGATCTTTTTCAGATTGTGTTCGTCAAGTCAATATTTGTATCTATATTTTGCAGACATACTTTTAAGTCAGTTTCATTTGAGGTGTAGGGGATTGTATGGCTAAGAAATTAAAAACAATAGTTAAAACAGGTACCACCCCAATCACTAAAGAACAAAATCTTCACTCAGATCATCATCCCCAATTATTCGGTAAAACATTAATCTGGAACATAGATAAAGATAATGTCAATGATGATTTAGAAATGAAAGCCTTTGCCATCGCTCAAAAAATTAACAAAGGAGATGTTACGAGTGGCATGTTGCAGGAAGTTCCTCATGATTCCCAAGATAAATTAATCACCAATATCGAGAAGTATTTAAATCCCAAGCAAAAATTGAGCATGAGGTATAATCAAAATGGTACTCATCCTTTTGGTAATCTTACGTTCAGTTGCAACCCAACTACACCTACCCCCAGTCAAACATTAGAAAAAGACGTCAAAAAGTTACAACAAAAATATGAAAATTCAGGCGCAACACAGGGGCAAGTTTTAATCACATTGGTTGAGGATGAGAAGGGCAAAAAAAGGCTTTTGGTCAATGTGCATGCAGAAAGTCCTCCAAAATCCGGAGCTCCTCATCCTCCAAGAACTCCTCGAGTCGATCTCAATCAAGTCATGAAAGATATGGAGCAATTCAGAAAAAATCATAGCGATATCGATGTGGTTGTGGGCGGTGATATGAATAAAGGACCTAAGGGTTTGCCTAAGGAGATGCCCAACTATCGAGCAAATCCCAATTTTAGATACCAACACAGTGAAGCGAATACCGCCTTTAAACAAGACGGAACAGGTATCGCCGTAGACGCTGTTTTTTCAACGGAAAAAGGAATTGATTTAAAAACTCAAAAGAAAATGAATTCTTTTAATGAAAATTTTCGAAAAGCTTTTAAGAAAAGCAAAGATGAAAAAGAACAATTAGCACAACAAGAAAAAATGAAACCAGTAGTTGATTTACAAAAAAATCTTAAAAGCAGTCCTGCTTTTACTACTGCAACAGTGCATACGGGTCATTATCAGCAAAAAATTAAGCAAGATACCCAACAGGATTTTCCTGTAAAGTTAGTTTTCCAAGATGCACGACAAGCGCGGCAATTTACCAATCATGTTTCGCTAAGGGATAAGAAAAATTTATTTCAAAATGAAAATGAAGTTTATCTAACTCAGGGGGCAGTTGCTAAGATATTAACCCTTGATATTAATCAACCCAAACTTGTATTTACTCATGTAATGCAGGGGCATCAAGATGAAAAACCTTCTAAACAAAAAACAGAAGAATTACAACAAAAATGTATGGAACAAATAAAAGCAGTTAAAGGAGTGCAAATTTCTGCTGTACCTACTGTTAAATATGAAAATACTAAAATACGTCAAGACACTCGTGGAGAAATAGACTATTCCATACAACTGACCTTTGCGAGCAAGGAGGAAGCTCGTGCGTTTAGTGATGCAATGGGTTATAAAAATAAAACTTTATTATTTCAAGATGGTAATAAAGTGTATATCGCAAAAGATGCTGAAGCGGATTTTCTTAAAAAGATGTGTAAACCGGAAAATAGCGCAAGTTTCAAAACACATTTAGCAACGCTCAAATCATCATCACCATTATCACAACCTAAGGAATTACTAGAAGATGTTGAGATGAGTGCACCTAAAAGTGCTCAGGGCCCTCTATCTTAATGGTTTTCTTTTTGCTGGGAGTGATCATTTAATACCTAATACTTTGAGAGAAAGCGTGTAGCTTTCGGGCTAAGCTACTCCCCGTTTTTTTAGACAACACTTCCATCGTGCCACTGCTCAGAATATAATTTTTACTTGCCTCCGAAACAAGCTGCAAGCGTTACTGCATTACTTTCAGGAAGCCAATGACCGTAATGTTCTCCATGCCAACGACGGGTTTTCTCAAGCTTAGCTTGCACCATTTGCGGTGTAAGGCCTTCACGACTAATCCACTGAGCACAACGTTTTTTAATTTGTCTACGAATTTGACTTCGGTTAAAAGAATATCGGCAAGGATTATACGCTTCATTTAAATTATCTGAGATATAAGGCTTGAGTAGATTTTCCTTGGTAACGTGCTTGGAAAACTCCCATTGATTTCCATTTAAAACCAGGATGGGAGGAAGCGTACGATCGCCAATTTTTACGCTATGGCCAAGATTCATATAAAATTTCCATCCCGCATAATTTCCCGATAAATCACCATTGGAATAAACGCCATTAGCTAATGTACCCAAATAAGTTTGTTCAAGGATTTGACCATATAAAACAATCGCAGCATGGGCTTGTTCCGCAGGTTTTCCATGATCCAGATAATACATATAAATTTTGTAGTAGGTATGGCCCATCATGAAAAAATGGCCTAGCTTATCTGTACCAAAGTAATGGCCGTACATATTGATTGTGGGGGCAAGTCCAATTAAAAATAAGGGGGATTGTGAAAAAACGAGCCAATAAACCGTTTTCCAAGGTAAGACTTCTTTATAGAGTAGAGGTTTGGATTCTTTGGGTAAACGACGTAACCAGCGTGGAAAACCTGGGCCAGTATATTTATATACCAAATCAACGAGGTAGCTATCATTACGACGTGATGCCAATTGGGATGCTGCGTGTCGGCTATGTTGAGCTCTTGGCAGAAGCATTTGAATTTCTGAATTGGTTTGAGCAATCACTTTTTCGAGCACTTCATAAAGTCTGTAGCTTGCTACTGGACCGATGTCTTGCAGTTCGCCAGGAGGAAGGGTGAATTGATCCGTTTCTTCTGCCTGAATTTCTTGTATCCTCAAAAAACTAACCAATACAATTAAAAAGAAAATCCTTGTAAAAACCATAATTCTTCCCTTTCCTAAATCGTTATGACATTAGAATACAAAAGCTTTTCCACTGTCTAGAAAAATTGCTTATGAAATGTATTTTTCAATGAATTGAGAATAAATAGGGGACTTAACTTTAAGTTAAGGTTAAAGGTTTATTATCTAGTTATTAAGAAGCAGAGAATTTTCAGTATCTTGAATGCTATCGAGGTTTCCCATGTCAAAAAAGCAGAAAGTAAATACTGGTCAACATTTAATTATACCAAATCTCAATAAATACCTTAAATATCATAATTTACCGATCAAATTAGATGAAGAGGGAATTTGTCATGCCTTATCCACTTTATACATTCAATATGTGTTAGAAGGAAAAGAACAGGAATTTGTGGAGATCTTATCGTTTATTGCACAAAAAATTCCTCCGACAACTGAGCTCAATGTGAAATTATTTAGTTTAGTGGAAAAAATAATTGCATTGCAAGTAAGCGATGATCTCAGCACCCGCAATAGATTCAGTCAAAGTAACTCAATTGAGCAGTTAGAAGTAAAGGGCAAAGATCTGCGATCGATTTTCCAAATAGGACTTAAAACAAGTCGCGAAAATTGGGCTGAAATAATAAAGCAAATTGATCTAAAACCAAATGAGGCGATGCGTGTTTGCTCTTTAGATCATGCTATTGCCATTGTGCGCGATGGCAATGGATATAAAGTATATGACCCTAATAATTCAATAGTGAGCAAGAGATTTGATGACGTAACCAAGATGACAAAGTGGTTATCGGGTACAGCATATAATTTTTCAATACTTCCCTTTGCGTGGCGTACGACGCTTGATATGCATATTGATGTGATAAGTACTGAGCTTCCAAGTGATAGAACATTTCCAGATAAGAAAGCACTTCTTGATAAGTATTTAACACCAGTACAAAAAAAATTAAACCCTAAGGTTGGTGGTGGTTTATACTTTGCTATGAAATATGATGATGCTGAGGCCGCTGAATATATTTTCAATGATAGCAAGACGCAATTATCTGAAGACGAACTTTCAAATGCTGGAATAGTGGCAATTAATAGTGATTCAGCAAAAGCCCTTGAGAAACTCATACATAAATTACAAAAAGAGAATAAAAATGAGTTACTAGGGCCTTTTTTCATGCTTGCGTGTCAAAACGGAAGTTATAGATGCTTTGCAATGTTATTGCAAGGACAGGAGATAAGAGATCTGTATGAAGAAATTATTTCTGATGCCCATGAAATGATATTAAAAAAAGTTTTTGCAGGCCTGAATGATCATTTAATTGGTAGAGTAATGGATGACGTTCTAAAGAAACATAATGCGAATGTTTTTACTCCGAGACTCTTAACTGATTTGATTGATATTTCTATTAAGGAACGAAATTATCAAGGCGTCAAACTTATTGCGGAAAAAATTAATGATTTGGCCAAAAAAATTGATGATCCAGAACTGCGATTAAAATTTTTGAAGAAAGCAATAAAGCAAAATGATCCTTTAATGGTTAGAGTATTAATCGAAAAGCTTAAAATAACAAAAGATGAATTAAATTGTATGGATATAAGCATTACCATGATAAATAAGCAAAACATTGAAATATTCACCACATTGAAAAAGAAGGGGTATGAGTTTTCACCTCAAGCAGTTGATTTAATTGAAAGAAAACAAAAAAATAGCGTTGGTTTTTTAAAGAGTTTGGGGATAGCATTGATTAGTTTTTCAGAGTTTCTTCTGCAGCAAAGTAAGATAAAAGTAGATAATAATAAACTCAGGCTCTTTTTTGATTTCAAGAAGAAATTTGTTGACATAAAACTGAATGACACATTAACACAAGGCCCGCAAGATGATCCGACGATTAAATCTTTTTCTGGTAATTAAACAAATTGTGGTGGGTTCGGAGCATAAAAATCAAGAAAGGCGCTAATCTTGGGTAGCTCCGATCCATGAGGTTGATAAAAAGTAAAAACTTCATATCGTTTAAATTCGATTTCTGGGAGAACTTGTATGAGCGTTTTTTCCTTAAGCGCATTTTCAACCAGTCGATCACCTGTTAAAAAAAGACCTATTCCGTTTTTACATGCCTGGTTTAGCGCATTAAAGTCATCCATAAAAAGTATTGGCTTTGGACAGGGTAAGTACGTTCCATTTTCTAATGGAAGCTCTGTAGCAGGTTTCCTTAGACTATGTGAAATAAAAGGAAATGACATAAGATCAGCAGCCTGAGCAGGCATGCCATATTGTGTAATTAAACTTGGAGCTGCACAAAGAATATTGGTAATAGGCCGCATCCTTCTATATTTTAAGTGATCAGTAAAAGGTGGAATCTCAGGAAAGCCAACCATCACATCGATGTCTTTTCGTGCCAAATCATTATCTTGCTCCGAGAATAAAAATTCACACTCAATTAAAGGATATTGTTTAATAAAATCAGAAAGTCTATCTAAAATTAACTCGCTTGCAAGAATGCTCGAAACCAAAATAGTAATTTGGCCTTGAGGAACTGTGTGTCGTGATTCAATAAATTGTTCGATGAATTGGGTTTCTTGGAGTAATCTCTGACATTTTTCCAGGAGCATGATACCAAATAAAGTCAGCTGTACCTTGCGCGTGTCTCGAATAAAGAGTTTTTCACCCAATTGATATTCCAGATTTTTAATTTGCTTACTCACAGCCGTTGCCGTGATACTCAACTTCTCTGCGGCACGATTGTAATTGAGATGTTCTGCAACTTTTATGAAACATCTTATTTGGGAAAGATTAAACATAATAAAGTATTGGTCATTAAATATATTTATAATTATAAACTAAAAGTTCATAATGGCAGAAATAATATTGATTAATATTGGAACAATTAAACTGTAGAATATAAATAAATCAAAGCAATTAGGGGCTTATTATGAAATATCAATATCATCATGTTGGAATACCGGTAACTGCCCCCCGTCCTGGCGAGCGTTATAGTTCTGTTATGGACATGTATACCTCGGGAGGAGACTTGCCTGGTCGAATTCAATATCATCGATTTGGCCCAAATTGTCCTTTGCATCAGCTGATTCAAACGCAACCACATATAGCCTATAAGGTAGATAGTATTGATGAAGCAATAAAGGGAAAACATGTGCTTCTGGAACCCTATTTTCCATTAAAAAATTTTAGAGTGGCTATGATAGAGGAGCATGGAGCCATAATTGAGTTCATTGAAACAAGTTTATCTGAAGACGAAATATGGGATGATGCAAAGCACCAGGATTCAATGTTATATCCTAAAGAATAAGCGTAGTCTGGCTGCAAGCAAAAGCAACTTGGTTGCCTTGAAATCAAATTATATCAGTAATTTTAAAAACTGATGAATGTTTACACTGAATACCTAATGATTTAAAGTTCATCATTTTGATTCATGTTGAGATTGTTTATGTTTGGTAAATTATTAGAAAGCTCAATAGGGTTAAGTATACGGTATTACTCAACCCAAGCTTATGAAACTGCGGTAGGTATTTTCCATCAAGTTGAACGATTTGGATTTGGTTACACTAGAGAATTTGTCCAAGATCCTAAAGTGATCCTCCAAAAATTAATCTCTAAAGCTCGAAGCAGTGAGGAGGGGTATAGCGTAATTAGCTTGGGATATTTGGGCGGAAACTATGCAGTAATCACGCCACGATCTCAATCTCAGCTCGTTGAATTAATAAATCAATTTGACAAAGAACAATCGAGTCGCAAGGGACATGCCTCATTTAAATTTTTTTCTGGGAATGATTTTTTTATTATTTCAGATATTGGACATGATGCAGTGCTATCAAGAAAAAATCTTTCTCGTTTTCTTACACCATCACGACTTGCTTACCCTACGATCACAGAAATTGAAAAAACTGTAGCTGCTGATACAGACATTTCAACCAGGCATATAGTTTGTGGTATCGTGCGGGCTGTTATGGTAGAAAATATGCTGGGCATCAAGCAATTACCGGCTGATACTTATGATGTAATGGAGTCTTATCGAAATGATGTAAAGCGGTGGGGCGCATTCCCTTTTCCTGAATTGCTTCATTTTATGCCGAGTTTAAGAAAAAAACGGGATGCTTACCGTGCTTTTTCAAGAAGTATTTTAGAGCAAGAATTCGAAAAAGTTGTTGAAGTACTTCATCAAGATGATCATCCAGGAAACGCTAATTTAATTGCTGCTTCTATAGTTAGTTTATTTAAAGAGGAAAATCCAACACTTAAAGAGGATGAGCTGTCATTTGCCTTAAAATCTTTGTCTACTGAGGAGATTAGAAGATATTTTGAAAATCCAATAGTCCAATCGTTGCCAATGATCCTAAAAGCTGCAGATAACCTCACTGATGCAATTGTACTATGTCTCGAACAAATTGCAGCAGACCCCAAAAAACTTGAAATGCTTCGATATGAAATTGAAGGATCTCATCTAGTGTTGGATGATAAGTTAGATATTAGCGCTCTTAAGTCATTGCCTGTATTGAATGCTTTTTATAAAGAGTCAGTTCGGTTTGATGCTCCCGTGGCGGTACCCAGATATACCCAAAATGGATATTCATCTGATTCAATGACCATACCTCCTAATACGATGATAATATTTGATTTACATGCTTTAGCTAAAGGAGAGCAGTACTGGACTAATCCAAATGAATTTGAACCAACACGCTTTTTGCAAGTTGAGCCACAACATGTTGATGAAGAGGGAGCGATGAGCGTTAAAAATAACCATCCTACGATAGGCCAATTCCCATTTGTACCTTTTTCTGTAGGTATGCGTAATTGTCCAGCAGTCGCCGTGACTGAGGTTCTTTTTAAAGTGGCTATTGCTAAATTTGTTTCAGACTACCAGCTTCAATTTGTTAAAAAAGACGCTGATGATTCAACCTTGCATATTAGCTCCAAAGATAAATCTTTTGAATTCATATACTAGAAGCTTGAACGAGTAAGTTTAGGGATGAGCCAAGATCCAACCTAAACTTGCTGAACTGATATTAGAGATTTATTGCTATGTGACTCAAGCCATTCATCGAGTGTGCGTAACTCATTGAGATGTTTTTGTGCCGACTCTGTGAGCGTGCTGTATTTTTGAGTGCCTTCAGGAGATAACTGGCGTAAATCTCCCAGAGTAAGATATAAAGGGCTATGTACTTCAGTAATCGTACAATAAACTATTGATTCAGATGTGTTAGGCTTTTTTACGGTTAATTGATAGATGTGAATAGCAGCTGATTCTTCAGTTGTTTTCATCTTATTTTTTGCAATCTCAGGTAATTCAGTAATGCCAAAATATACATCTTCTTTAGTTAAATCAAATCCATCATCTTTAATCGTTTGACCAATAGTACTTCCGCTGTAAATTTTATTATGAGTATCTTTCAGCCAGGGTGAGGCTGGTAAAGAGAAATGAACAACTGCAAAAGTTCGCATGACACCATTTGAATTTAAATTGGATATACGAACATTGTTTTCTTGTAAAATGAGTTCTACTCCATAGTTGTCAAATATGAGTTTAATTCGTTGACTGTTTAGTAAACCCTGCATCTTCTCAAGTTCATCGAGTTTTCTACAAGGCATTTGTTGATTTACCTTACCTGGTTGAAAAAACCTATCAATTTTGGTCGCTGAGGTAGTTGTTTTCGCATACATCTTAAAATCCGTGGGATTAAATAGCTATGAGATTGGATGTTGTAACTCTTTGAGGTAGTGCATGTCAATAAATGGAAGGCCAAGAGGTTGCCTTCCTAGAAAGGGTATAATCAAATAAGCATAGCAATTAAATTTTCTACACATCGCTGCGAAATCAGCCCAGGCCTATTCTGCTGTCGTATTCGCACAGCTTGTTCGTGGGTTCCAGAAGAGCTGTCCCTAAAACACTGGGCCTCGCGAACAAATCCTGAGCAATCCACGCGAAATTTGAATGTGACTTTATATTTTTAAATGAACGATACTCAACGTTCTACGTACTGCGCTTTATGCGCGTTACGTAGGGGGTAAATTTCGCGTGGATCTCTCAGGAACAAGTCGCGGGGTATAGACAGAGATGTGTCAAGAGCTGCATTTGCAGCTCGGAACTATTTGGCACATTTCAGGAAAATCCTGGTGGCAAGCCGCCTATCATAATAGCGAGTATTGTGCAGATCATGTATAATTTATACTGTGAGGACGACCTCACCCATTATGGTTGCATGCGGGACGGCCCGATTTTTGAAAGGAGGGCTGTATGGCATGGGTTCTCTTAGTTTTCGCTGGTCTATTTGAAGTGGTCTGGGCTTTTTCCATGAAGCAGTCTCTTGGTTTTACTAGGATTTTACCTAGCATCATCACTATTGTAACGATGATTGCGAGTTTTGTTCTCTTATCCATATCAATGAAAACTCTTTCATTGGGAACAGCATACACGATTTGGACTGGTATCGGGGCCGTTGGTGCTTTCCTGGTTGGTCTCATCTTTTTGGGTGAACCGGTAAATACCATGCGCATTGTTGCGGCAGTACTGATTGTATCAGGTCTTTTGCTGATGAAGCTGTCTTCATAGATAGAGGCTCGTATCATCCTAAAAACCAATTAACAGAAAATCTGTTAATTGGTTGGAGAATGCAGTAGTAAATCAAGCATACATCGTGTGTCGGATTTCTTCGAATCGAGCTTGATCTTGTTCTTGCATTTTTTCAGCGGCTTGCAACTCTTCTTGCTCTTGTTCTTGCTGGGTTTTTAGTTTCATGAGTTCAATCATATTTTGAGTCTTTAATTCTTGCAAAATAGCAGCTAATAAGATGTCAGTAGTAGTTTGTAAACTGATTTCTTGAGGTTGTGGCGTTTTTTGTGCTCCTTGCATTTCTGATGAGGGAGTAATTTGTTTTTGATTAAAAAAACGTTGTGATCTCGGATTAGAATCGGGTTGTATTGATTTATTATTTCCATTTTTTAGACGAGCATTTTCTTTTTTACCCATGATGATCTCCTTTTCCTTATGAGTCCCCTTCAGATTAATATAAATATTGCCTTAAATGCAAATGTTTTTTTCAATATTAATAAATTTTGTTTTCTTGCAGTCAATATTGCTCACATTGATGTTATAAGTCCTATTTGTTTTAATTTTAATAATAAATCTCCAGGAACATTGAACTGAAAATAATGCGTAAAGTTAATAAGCTGAATAGTAATGTTCCTATTTGTCCGAAATATAATAGAAACTTGCAACATTAAATGAAAAATTAAATGTCTGAATCGATTAAATTTGTTGTCACCGGAGAAAGTGCCGGGATAGTCGAAGTGATTATTGATAATACGTCATCAGAACTCACTGTAACATTCATTTATAAGCCAAATCCAGAAATCCCTATCCCCAAAGAAATGTTATTGGGTTATCGTGATTCATCCGGGAAAGGTCATATGATTTCCATGACAGAGGATAATGGTCAATGGATCGCAAAAAGGTCTATCGAGCCAAATGAAAGTAGCGATTTTTTCATGCATCCTGATGTGAAACCGGGAGAATTGACTCAAAAACCTAATATTATCAACAAAATTGCCTTATCTGATGGAAAAATTGTCACATCTGTGTATGAAAATTCTGAATTAGCCAAGAAAAATAAAGGAAGCATACAAAAACGTGTGCTTCATGCAGAAGGTATTTTAAGTGAACCAGTGGATGAGCATTATCAATTAGGCTTTGGGGAGCAGTTGGTTGAAGTTTATTTGCCGGCGGGTTATAGGGCTTCCGACCCTAAAGAGTATGCTATTCAAGTAATGCTGGATGGTGATATGCACTTACGCCAGGATGCTTTTGGAAATGCCATGGGCACAAAGGACATTTTAGATAATTTAATTGCTGAAGGTAAAATGGAGCCCGTCATTGCCGTATTTGTATCGCCTACACAACCTACCATGGAAATGGGAAAATGGGTATCAATGCCTCGACTTAAAGAATATGGTTGTGATCTGCAAACGGATGCGATGCTTATTAAAATTCCAGGCGCGCTAAAACAAGCAGGTATTCCTGTCACAGATGATCCCCAAAAAATAGGTTTATGTGGCCAAAGTATGGGGGGGTTGCAAGCACTGTATACTGCTAAAATGCATCCTGATATTTATGGACAAGTGATTGCTCAATCGCCTGCTGTTTGGTGGGGCCCCTCTTCTCTGCGATTAAGTGGTGAAGAGGTGACTGTTCCTGTGCGATATGAGGATGATCAAACTTGGCGTGCTCCTTTGGCAAATAAGCAAGAACAGCGCTATTTGTTGCATATGCTACAGACTGGTTATGATGTACTTTCCAAGCGTGAAGTACCGAAAGGAAATCCCTATATTTATCTCCAGGCGGGAACCCATGAAACAGGAGACTGTGGTCTAGGTGATGAACCTTTAACCCAGGCAGCCATGTTATTAGCTCAAGAGTTACATGTTGAATGCAGGCTACACGATGGGGGACATACTGCAGAATCCTGGGCGACTGGACTTGCCGTACAGCTGCCTCAGGCACATCCTAAACTGGCTGCTTTTAAGGAGGAGCAGTTGAACTCCATACCAAAGACTGAATCGGGCGCAATTGATTTAACTAAAGCCGAGCGTATTGCTGAAGGAGGGACTCATGTGCTTTATCGATTTCCAGAAGCCCCCTTTGTTATTAAAGTAATGAAACAAAATCCCAACCCTAAAGAGCTTGAAGAGTTAGAAAAAAAATATGCTGTTTTATACGAATGCTTTGACAAAGATGGAAAACAGCGATGCATTCGCGAGCATCATATTACTCTTCCTGTACAGCTTCCGAGAAAAGAACCTCAAAATGCAGCATTGTCAATCGTTCCATATGAAAAATGTTTCAAATCTAAAGTAAAATTTGATTTTAAAATAGAACCTGCCGAACTGGATCCTTACTTAATGGAGCACAATAAAGAGTTGTTTGGTAAGGTACATAAAGCGCTTATACATAAAAATGGCTCTGAATCCAGTTTTGATCTTAATGATTATCTGTTCATTGATGAACGAATTGGTGCAATTTTGCAACGTTTAGATAGTGATCCTACGCTCAGAGACGTAATGATTGAGTTTCTGACTCATTATCGTGATTTTTATCAAAAGACAGGGATTATCATGGATGCCATGGGATTTGAAAACATTCTGTTTTTTAAAGATGAACATGGTGATTGGCAATTTAAAGTAGGAAGCGTGATCAAACACGATACAGGAAAATACACGAACGAATTGTTTGCTGCATTACATCACGGACGAAAAATCGATTTAGACAGTTTTGTCAACTTTACCCATGCTTATTTTTCACCGGCGAACATCAGGGCTGTTAACGTATGTGCCATGAAACTTGGCCTGGAGCCTGTTATTCATAATGTGATGATCGATGCACACGATTTATTTAAAATATCCCAGGCATTATCGATACCAGAACGGATGCTTGCTTATGTGCGGCATGGTGATTTTGAAAAAATGAAACAAATTCTCCAGGAGCATAAAAGCGAGCTACGTTTTAGTTATAGAGATTTTTGGGCATATTCTTTAATTGCTGATGAATACATCAAACATGCGCAGCCTCCTGAAGCCCTGCAAACGTTTCTCCATATTGTGAGTCAATTACCGGTAATTTTGCCTGAAAACAAGGAGGATGCACAACGAGTACAGGATGCAAAAAAAGCAATTATTGCTCGAAACAGGGTGCATGATAAAAAAATAGCGCTGCATGAAGAGCTCACAAAATCTGTGCCTGATTTTAAATTTAGGAATAGGATATCCATTTTACCTGGAGAAAAGGCTTATGACACAGAATCAGTGACCTACAATTATAAAAAACAACTGCAACAAACAAAATCTGAGAACCTTCCTGATACTCCCCTTTTTATTCTGGAGCAGTAACAGTAATAGGGTCTACTTATAAATAAGATGTAGTATAGGAGCGTAGACTTTTTAAAAATCGGTCAGCATTGCATTAATTTTTTAAAAATATCCAATATAATGTTTTTTTGAAAAAATTTAATGCTGGAGAGCTAGGGATGAGTAGTGCAAGTTGTACAAAGGTACAATCAAATGAGCAGGATCCAAAATTAAATTATAAACAAAAGATTAATGTTGATGTTGCTAGTGGGTTAATTGCAGGTATATCCAACTCAGGTCTTTTTAATCCATGGGATCGCGCCTCCAAATCGCAAACTGCCATCTGCATGTGAGGTATTCACTAAAGTATGGAATGAATCAAAAACACCACAACAAGCCTTCTTAAGTCGATTGAGTTTTTTTCAGCAACGATTCAGAATTGGACAGGGCACAGCACGAGTTGCAGTTGGAATGGCTGTTGGTCAAAAACTATTTGATTACACGCAAGCACACCTGAGTAATTTATTCTCAGAGACCTCAGAGAACAGTTTGAAAAAATAAGCAGTTAAGAAAGCGTGGCTTAGAGTTTGCCAGATAAATCAATGTTGTTTATCAAAGCATATTACTTAAAAAGATAAGGAGAGGTTTTAAATGAATCGATATACAGGCGAATGTTTATGTGGTGCATGCCGTTATGTGATTACTGGGCAAAAGCCTACAGCAATGTATTTATGTCATTGCAGTCGATGTAGAAAAGAAACTGGCTCGATTCACGGGGCAACTGTTTTTTTTGATGATGCGCAATTATCCTGGGAGAGAGGTGAAAAAAATATCAGCTATTTCAAACTGAAAGATACAAGAAAGGAGCGTATGTTTTGCACGACGTGTGGATGCCCGCTCCCTAGAAAGAATGAAAAGGGTAACGTGGTGTTACCAGCGGGGACCCTGGATAATGATGCCTCTCTAGAGCTAACTGCCCATATTTTCTATGCGAGTCGAGCATCCTGGGAAGATAAATTAGTGCACTTGCAACGATTTGATGAGTTGCCAAAATGAGACTAAATTGGTTTCAAAATTTTTTAAAATCAATGTGTTAAAATTAGGTGTGGTGACTTTTTAAAGCCCAAGAATGTTAGTGAGATAGGACTCGCTACATGATCTAATTTTTTTCGGTATTTACACATTTATTTATATTTTAACGCAACCAGGAAAAAGTATTTTTTGACCGTACGCCCTGTATAATATTCATAATGTTCAATGTATGATCTATAATCTCAAGTTTAGAGCATTTGAGAGAAAAGTATATATGCCAATTCCAAATATT
The DNA here is from genome assembly GCF_001648595.1 of Legionella bozemanae. Classification (GTDB taxonomy): domain Bacteria; phylum Pseudomonadota; class Gammaproteobacteria; order Legionellales; family Legionellaceae; genus Legionella; species Legionella bozemanae. Next base: position 257,551 of record NZ_LBAW01000002.1, read on the forward strand.
GTTGTTACTAAAAAAAGCGAATTTTTTATCACTATTGTTAAAAATGGTATTCATAGCATGCTCATGCTGGGGGTTATGGTAAATGGAAAACCTGAACTTTTAGCGAAGGTAGGTAAAGGGAATGTTATTGACAAAGACTTTGAGCATCCCTTCACTCTATTTGGAAAAATTTTGGGAAGTCATTCTGATGCTTCATTGATGGATGAAGGGCACGATACAAGAGACTCAGACATTAGCTATCAAGCGTACTCCATTACTTATGAGCACTATTTAGAATTTTTAGCGATTACAAGAGATATTCATCAGGATCAGCGTGAATTCTATAAAGAAAGAAAAGTTCGAAATGTTCCAGTTAAAAAATTAACCTATCCAGAAAGAGGTGTATTTTATCTTCGAGAGGGCATCAAGTGCTATATTCCTGCGGAAGAGTCCTCAGGGCAAATAACATTGAAACATCAAAAAGTTGATACTTTTGCTAGGGCAAGCACTTTTAATAATGAACAAATTCGCCAAGGTATCATTGACGGGGCAAGAGAAATTAGCGCCTCGAACACATGTCGTACTACAGCACGTGATATTCTTAATTACACCTTACAATATTCTCCCCATGTTCCTGCTTTATTTGCTATTGGGCTTGATTACAAAACAAAACTTGTAGAAGGACAATTACCGCAAAAGGGATTTTATATTCTTCCACCACCACCCAATTGTTTTAAGGTAAATCCTACTCAAATGGAAGTACTCAAGGAATTGTATAAAAAACTTGAGAATCTTCCTAAAAATCAGCCCAATTTAGATATTACAGAGAAAAAATTTAATCAATTAAAATACTTATATCAGGAGATAGCTGGCGAATCTCAATTATCATTGAATCAGCTTTTACATAAGATCACGACTCACAGAGTCGACAATGATCTATTATTTAACACCCGTAGAAGTCAAAGCATTTTTAGTAGCCTAGGTGAAGCACTTGGGTTTAAAACAGGCACTCAGCAGACTTATGACCGAATGACCAAAGCTGTAACTGATGAAATTGAAAGGAAAAAGAAAGGCGAAACAGAAATAGAAGAGGGTGCGATGGTTCCATCCATGTAAGCCAGTTCTAAAACCGGCCAATCACAACTATTCTTACAAGTCAAAACAAATTCGCTGTGATGTATCGACCAATGTCCAGTTGAGGTGCTTCTTATTTTTGCACTATGCCATGAAACTGACATGCAAACGATTTATCTCATTTGCACGAGTTCATAATAGTAAGGGGATATAGGTTTTCCCCTTCCTTGGCTGTGCGACCATAGCTTTTGCGGCGGCTTCAGCACTGCTATCTTGCTGCTGATGTAAGGCAAATCAAAATCCTTGGGATCTGCAGAAATTAAGATTAAAGTCCTGCCAGAAGGCATTGTTGCATTGGACCAATATTGATACATTAAACTATTCATACCAAAAATATGTCGCCCAATAACGGGATAAATGGTTTGAATTTTTCCGTGTTCCAATAGTTTTGCTTGATAAAATGCAAGCTCACTTCCTATATTATATGCATCCAATGGAACAAGTATGGCTTCAGTATTTCTTGCAGCACTCACATTTTTTGCTAAATCATGGAACTGCTCGGTAAAATTTTCCCATGAAATCATTTTTTGAAAGAACGTTTTTGATGCTTTTTCAGAGATGCCAAACGCTATCATGATGATTAAGAGAATATAACAAGGTAATAAAACAAATGAGCTTAGATGCCATTCCTTGTAGAATTTGTTTTTAGAGATCAAGAATGCAAGCCAAGGAATAATAGAGATTAACCCTGGGCCTATCCAATCTAATCGAATCGAATGCTTAAGACTATATACTCCAAAAAAACCCAAAGGAAACAGTGTAAATATTTGCAGAAAGCGTTGGGTCTTTACTTCAATGTTGATGGATTTTTTATTCCATAAGAGATAAAGGCCCATAACCCCAGAAGGCAATAAAAACAGAAAAAGCAAGCCAATAAAATGATGCAAGGAAAAACGATGGGCTGGCTTAAATCGACGCACGCTTTGAAATACAAATGAAGCCCACTCATGCATGAAATTCCAATAAATTACTGGAGTGAAACAGAGTAAGGCAATTAATACACAAAGATAAGGTTCTTTCTTAATAAACCAATATCGTGCTGAAGGGACAATGATTAAATAAAGAAGTACCGCAGGGCCGAGTAATACAATTGTATATTTGGACAACATTCCTAAGCCAAGCCATACACCTGCTTTGTACCAGGATTTAGATTCATCGAAAATAAAGATGCGATAAAAATAATAGAGTGCGGCGGACCAACAAAGCAGAACCGGTTGATCCGGCGTTATTAGGGTAGACTGTATAAAATAAAATGGCATTAGTGATAGCAATAATACCGCATACAGACCCGCGCCTCGATGAATTAATTCGGTTAATTTGAAGCTGAAAAAAGCAGCACCTCCCCAACAAAGCAGTGCAGGAAGACGAACGGCAAACTCATTGGTACCAAAAATCAAGGTAGAAATTTTAATAAGCAAAGCGACCATAGGAGGATGGTCCAGATAACCAAAATCGAGATGTTGCGAATAATTCCAGTAATAGGTTTCTTCAACAAATAGGTTGTGTGAACCAAGACATAAAAAACGTATTGCTACGGAAACAAAAATAATCGAAAAAGTAAATAATATGCTGATATTTTGGCTTACTCCATTATGAGTAAGAGCAATATTTTCGGATTTAAGTATAGAAGTCATTATCCCTGTACAGAAAAACTTAAACAGAGCACATCTTATCCTTTTTAAGGATACTAAGCAAAATAATAGTCTTCTTAATTATCTGATTTATTTGGATGATAAAACCAGGAGGACAGGAGTAGGTTAAAGTACTTGGGTAAATTGGTGTAGATCCACCCTGCAAAAAAACGCAAATAGGTTGGGGCATTCTGGCCCAGCGCTTATCTATATCTATTTTTAAGGCGTTCTTGCATTAAAAATTTTTATAGCAAGAGTGCTCTGAGGATAGTTAGTTTTCTTTAACATATCTGGCATGCTTGTAAAGAAATTACAGGTCCAATTGCTATCTTGATAAGAAGCGGTATTACGTCCTGATGTTGTGCCTGCATCTCGCTCAAGAAATCCTTTTTCAGAATCTGAATCTACAATATTAACCATAGCATGAATTGGATTGGATGCATCCTTCTTAACCAGACAAACGCCTTGATTTAAGCCTATATCTTCAAAATCACAATTGACGATCTTATATTTTGTTTTGCTATTCAGTGCTTGTACAAGTACTTGAATGTCAGCAACTTGTGTACTCACCTTTATTTCAAAAACTGCTTTTTCCTTACTATAAGTAATGCTGACATTATTTCTATTTAAGGTATTATCATATTGGTGTAGGAGCTTTAAAATCGCACTTTTTTCTTGTCGGACATTTATTTTTTTAGTACTACACGATAATGAAATGAGATACATCACGTTCCGTTTTGTTTGGGGTTCAGATTCTGATTTAAAATCTTTAACGTCCTCCTGCATCGCCACGACATGCTCTGTTGAAGCCAAACAAGAAACAGGTAAGGTAGGCGCTTTAGCAGCTCTTGAAATGAGGTAATGCTCTTTATCTATCTTGCGTTTCTTTACCATAGAAGTATTTATTTCGACTTTTTTTCCACTGAACATATAAGCTGAATAACCTGATTCACGTGATGTACATGGGGGCGTTTCTGAGTGATGTTTCTTCATGAACTCATCGATTTTTCTTTGCTCCTCCTCATCTTCTATGGGAACAATTTTTTTACCAACTTCTTTATAATAGTGCTGTTCACGTTGGTTTAACTCGTGTTTTCTTTTCAAGGGCATATAATCCAAATGATGCAATTAGAATAATAATTGAGCGATATTATATTCAAATAAAATTAAGAAATTATTAAAAGAAGAGTTTTTTTAGAGTTTTTTGTTTGTTTTTTTATCAGTGCAAGATAGGTGAATTCTATTCTTCAAACTGTATTGTTGTTGTATTTCTTCCTAATAGGACTTGATCAAGATGGCAGTCTTCAAAAAATCGTGCGATGGTCGGTATAAGATCTAACTATTAGTATCATTATTTCCCCCAGGTGAAAAGGATAATCCCGATTCAGACGTTTTTTGGGGTTGAATTACTGGGGCATTCGTTGCTGGTTGGAACATTCGATAGGGATTGTTGTCACTGGGAGTAGGTTCCTGTATTTTTACCGTTTCTTTTATCTTCGAGGTAACCCCTTCAATATGTTCCTTAACCATTAGATAATCTTGCCCATCTTCAGTTTGCATGAGCTTTCGAATTGCGTTGACGAAACTATCAATATCATCAGAAGAAATGTTAATCTCATATTTTCCAATACATTCACTCAAGAAAGAAAGTAAAGGCACTATTTCTGCTTTTGCTTTTTCTTGAATGGCTTTCGATTTAAATGGTTGGGCATCACTCCCCATTGCAACGATTTTGCTTAAAATATTGAGGGTAAATTGCGGGTCAGAAACTGCCATGAGCATCGGTAATACGAGACTGATATGCTGCTTTTTTAACTCCACCTCAATGAGCTGCTTCAGCTGATCTTGATTATTTTTTGAACCCTCAATAATTGCCTGTAACAATTGTCTTGTTGTTTCTTCATTGGGTGAGCAATCAAAAATGGTTTTCTCATCACTCCGTACATAAGGGGGATCGAATTTTAATAAAATTTTAAAAATATCTACTCGACCACTTTGGGCTACAAGCATTAAGGGTGTCATTCCAGCGCCATTTATTGTATTGAGTAATTCTGGATTTGTATAAAGAATAATTTTTAGCATTTCTTTTGCTGCATCTTTATCTTTTGCATTTTTACAAAGAAGGTGCAATGCATTATTTCCCATCTGGTCTACCAAAGTAATATCTGCTTTACATTCTAAGAACAGGCTTACGAGCGATGGATTATTAAATACGACGGCAAACATTAAGGGAGTCTGTGCTTTTGCATTTCTTAGTTCAGCCATTTTTTTTATTTCAGCTATTACTTCTTCCTGGTGAGTCTCTACCCGTTGTGTAATTACATGATATAAAGTCTCGTTCTTTGCCACAGTACACGCATCGTGTATTGCTGTATTCAAATCTGGATCTACAGCATAAATATTAGCTCCTTGTTTAATTAAATAAGAGGCAATCGCCGGGTTATCTTTTAAACTAAGAGCTAAAAACAGAGGTGTTCTACCATCGGGGAGAGGAGTTTCTAAGACGCTATGGTCTTTTTCGACAAGCCATTTGACCAGTTCGATGTGGCCTTTTTCGCACGCACGATGGATCGCACTGATGCCTTCGGAATCCTGCATTTTAATATCGACGTGGTATTTATTTGCGACTAATTCTAAAAGAGGTAAATGTCCTTCTCTCACAATATAGGTAAGCCATTTAGGATCAGTCTTTATAGCGCGATTAAAGTTAGGACAACAATCCAGCAAATATTCAGCAACATTCGTACGTCCTTCTATAATAGCAAAAGTCAGAGCATTGTTGTTCTTATTTGTAATCGTTTCTATATATTCAACACCTAACTTTTCTACAAATAATTTAACGATACCTAAGTTACCCATACTGCACGCAATTAAGAATGCCATCTCAGCTTCAGGTGATTTTAAAATATCAGGGTGTCTTTCGGCAAAGATGCGCGCAATATCAGCATTGCCATTCTTGCACGCAATTCTAAATAATGGGAGAGGCTCATAGTCAATTTGATGTTCAGGAAGTTTAGGTTCAAGAAGTAGTTTTACTAATTTTTCGTTGCCACTATTGACAGCGGCTAAAATGAAACGTGAGTCATTTTTTAAAATACTTGGATCATGTTCAAGTAAAACTTCAAACGCACCTAGACGGCCTTTAACACAAGCAAGGTATAAGCTAGCAAGATTAGCTTCAGCCTTGTTAGCTAATAATAATTGTGGCAATTCAATATCTTCATGCAATGAAATTGCATAAACCAAAGGTGAAACCTCCTCAGTATTTAATAGATTAATGAGCTCAGGATTACTGCTTATTATTTGCTGAGCGATGTTCGTGTATCCTTCGATGCATGCATGATGTAATACAGTATTTCCTTTCTTATCGGTTAAAGCTGTTTTTGCACCGTTTGCTAACAAAATTTGCACGATGTCATCAAATCCATGCCTGCACGCCAGCATGAGAGGGGTTAATCCTTGCTTATTAGGTATATTAAGGTCAACTCCTTTTTCTATAAGTTTATTTAGAAGCTCAACATTTCTTGATTTAACAGCGGAAAGAAGTAACGTTGTTGTGGAAGTTATATGTAGATTACTTCTTCTAATTTCTCGGTGTAACGCACCTTGAGTAATAGATACATCTGAGCCAAATTGCAATTTGTCTATTTCTTGCATTACCTCACTCGATGGATTTTTTAATGTATTGAGTTGCCATTTATTTTCTTTTGATAAGCCATATATCATTATTGTATTGCCTTGCTTTATCAAAATTGGAATATTTCCGTGTTCTGCCGATGCTCTACTCAATTGTTCTTCTTTCAGAGTTATCCCCTTATTTATTTCTACTACAAACATAAAATAAGGGTTTTGTTTTTGATTTTGAAGATGTTTTGCAAAAGTACCATTTAGGAGGCGCTCATATGCTTGTATATTGAGTTCACTTAATGCTTCTTCTGCTTTTAAGACATCAAGTTTTTGTATTTGAGCCAGTGCTAAATCTGGTTTTTCACATAAAATGGCATATTCCAGGAGTTTTAATTCACGATTCGGAGATTTGATCTGGCACACATCGTCCAATAAATAATCTAAAACCATTTTATTGTTGTTGTAAACGGAACCCATTAAACACTGCTCTAAGGTAGCTGCTAACTGTTCTTGACTCAATTTCGGAGATAATTGCTGATATAATAGTTTAAAATCATTTAAAGGTTGTGAAGTAAACTCAGCTAGAATGGTATCGATATCCCGTTCACCTAAATTCGTTAATTCAAGTTCATATTCTTTAAGTTTACCGATAAAATAATCATATACCTCTCTTTTCTTCCTTCTTATGCTTAGAGAGGTAGAGACAGAGGGAGTGAGATTGTCCAGTATTAATTTAACGACATCGTCATTATCCATTAGACCCGCCACAATTTTTTTTATGGCGACTAGATTATCTGATTTTGCTGCGATTTCAGCCCATGTTTTACCATCAGCATCAATTCGACGCACATCACTAAAACCAGTTTTATGAATATCAGAATTTACTTGTATCGAAGTCATCGTCTCTTTTACTTTAAGGGCTTGATCTTGATTATTTACAGAGGCAGTAAAAACTATGCCAATGTATTCACCTTTATTATCCTTTTTAGCAAGGGGCATATATGCGCCTGTTATAAATGCTGTTATTTCTTTGACAGGCGAGGGATCATTATTAAAAAATTTGAATTTACGATTTGGATCAAATGCGATCCATTGGTTATTCACATAAGTAAGCTCAATTGCATGATTGCAAGCAGTTAGGCTAAATGTAATAGGTTGATATTGAGGTGCAATTTCTGTAAAAGATTGGATCAGTTTTTCAAGTGATTCATTATTATAAATACCACATACATCTCCTGCGGGGAAAATGTTTTTTCTCTGAAAATATTCAGGACTAACTTGATGGCCATTTTTTTTCTCGATTAAATCGATAACTTTTTTAAACGATGCATTTAATGTTTTGAATGGCTGTTCTTGTTCACTGGATTTGAATACAGTATTTAGCTCTTCTGCAAGAAGTGTTCCTCTTACCTCATCACCTTTTGGATTTATGAAAACATAGTCAAGTCCTTCTGGAGTAAATTTAGCATAGAATTTGCCTTTTTCTGGTACTTGATTTGATAGCTCTTCAATGTCGTATTCATTTTTCCATTTGTCCAAACCCAATATTGAAAGTGTTTCTTCTACTTCCTGAGTTCTAATCGCGAGTTCATTAGGAAATAACTGTGAGTAATGCCTTGGTTGTTGCAGGATCTCGACCATTTCACAGAAGCTAGCGGCTTCAAGCAACAGTTTTTCTGTTTCGGTGAGTTCTTCTTGTGGATTTTTTGCAATTCTTGCCCATAACGCATTAATCTCTTCTCTTTTGATGAGGTGACGGTTTTCATTGATAAAATCTAACATTGTAAAGAATGAATCAGCTTTATTATTGAGACAATAGACCATAAACAAGGAAGATAATCCACGACATACTCCACCTCGACTACTTCTGTATCCCAGCCTTCTCATACTATTAATAAACCATTTTTGCCCATCAGGAAGACTTTCCATTTTGGCTTGCATAAGACACCTGGATTCATTTATTGCTTATAAGTCTAATTATAGACCATTTGGTGTGGGTGAAATGAGCAAAATTGAAGCGATTTTCAATCTGTAGCGGCATCAAAATCAGAAGAAATGAGATTGGAGATTTGTTGGGAAATGTAACAATGAAAAATTCAATATAATGAATGCATTATGATTTGAAGGGCATCCTAAGAACAGGGCAAAAATCAATGTTTGAACTAAGTTTTTGAGGTTGGTGAAAACGTCTTGTTCAGGTCTTTTTCTAAAGTTGTGTCATCAGGTTTCTTGAATAAAGAATAATAGCTCCGTGCTACTTTTGAAGAGCGCCAAGAAATCTCTTTTTCTTTTCCTATATTTAAAAAATCTTTTTTAGCCTGTAGATAACTATAAACACCATTCTCTCGGGCTTGTTCTATAACCTTCAATTGCGCTGCTACAGTTGCGGGAATTTTCTTCTCTTTACCTTCTACGACTATGGTATGCTTTTTCCATTGAAGCCCGACGTCCCAATTGCTAGCACGTAAATATTTCTCTGCTTTATCCAAGAAGAGTTTGGCTTGAAATTCATCGGATGATTCAAGTTGGGCTATATTTTTTGTTATTTCTTCGGATAGTTCAAAGATTTTTTCAGTATAATCTACCTTAGGTTGTTTTTTTAAATTGTCTACCCTATTTTGGTATGGAATAAGTGGGAGTAACTTTTCACATAGTTCTCTCCTAGCAATCAATTTGCTATGGACTGGAACGCATGCATTTTTTTTGCTTGGATCCATCATCTGGGTTACATTATTCCGAGCAGCATCCAAAACACCTTGCAAAGAAGAAAAATTCCCCTTGACCATTTTTTTCAAACATTGTTCAATATAATGTGTATATTGCTCGGTGATAAATTCTTTATTAAAGATATCAATTTCTTCAATAGCTGGATGAATTTCTTTTAGATAAGCATCAGACTGTTCTATTGATTCGATATAAAACTGTGTGCGTAAGTCATCATGACCGGCTGTAAACTTTACTTTATCAACGTCTACTTTTAAATGGTCGAGATTTTCTGATTCCAAACCTTGAGTAATCATTGCGCGTAACAGCTTCGCTTCGGAACTTAGGAACGTTGGTGAAATATATTGTGAAAATTGTTCATCCATTTCAATAATTTTATCAGCTTGGAGCTGTAGCTCAGTTAACTTGTCATCATGTTGAGAAGAATGAGATGAGATTAGCTTGGCAAGTTCTTGATTTATTTCTTTTAAGGCTTGATGCACATTCCTATAATAAGTTTTCACGAAATCATCTTGCGACGCTTTGGGTAATTGTTCAAACCGTTCAATAGCTGCCGCAAAAAATTGTTCTTTATAACGTTGTTGGATTTCTTTTTCTGTACTTAATTCAGGTAATTTCGCAAGTATTGCTGACATTTCTACATGTAATACAATAGGAGAATGTTGAAACTCAGATAGTCTAAAATCAGGAATGCTGGTTAAATAAGACGCTAACGTTTTATTGATGCAGCCTGGACCATAATTTTTAGGAGCATTTTCTCCGTCGCCTTTTAAATAAGCAATAACCCCATTATATGCCCCCATCTCATAATTAAGCTCTACTATATGTCGCAATGGGTTTTTTCTACCATTATCAATCTTAATTGTTCGATAGTTACTGCGTTGATAAATTTGATTAATAATATCTTGATGACTATCAAAAACCACTATATCTTCTTCATTCAAGACAGCTTTTTTATATATTCCTTTTTCGTATATTCTTTTTTGGTACGCAAGTCGATGTTGATAAAATGCTTCGATCTGCGGAATATGTTGGAGAAAAAGCTCTTTATTATCCTGAATCTTTTGCCTTGCTTCTTCCCATTGATGAAGGTCGCCATATTTCTTCTGTAATAGTTTCGGTTTATCCGCATTAAAAATAAGTTCTTTTAATAGGGTTTGCAATGAAGGTCTGGCAGTTGAAGGTTTGGCACTTGGCAGTTGAGGATATTCTGTCTCCATAATGACTTCTGCTAACTGAAATAAGTCGTTCCAAACTCCCGGCATTTCACCAAATAATTCAGGATTTTTGAAATCCTTTAAAATACCGCCTTCAACTGCTTGATAATAATCAACATCATTGCTCGGTTTTCTAAGTGCATGATGATGTTTTATGGCATCCAAATGGATGAATTTATCTGAAGTTAATTTAGCTGCTTTTTCAGGAATAGATTCAATTTCTGCTTGTAGCTTTTTAATTTTTTCTTCTAATTTTTCTTTTTTTGTTTGTAATTTCTTAGTCTCTTTTTCTAATTCGTCCCTATCTTTTTCTGCGGGGAACCGTGTTGCTAATTCGTCCAGATCTTCTTCTGTAGGTATCTGGCTTTTTAAGAGGTTAATTTGTTCTTCTAATTGAGCACTTTTTCTTTGAAAATGCCTGGATGTGGTTGCTTTTTCATGATGTAAAGGAAGAGTATCTAAGAAAAATACCATATGCGAAATATCCATCTTCGCGTTTTTTTCTATTATTGTTTTTAATTGTGCGAACGGCGATTGTTCCTCATTATCGGGAGGCGTATGGCTGCAAGCAAGAGTTACTTCCATACTATATTTCTTGGCATAGTTTAGTACATTGATCAGTTCCTGCGTCCTTGTCATTTCACCATGATTCAACTCGATGAGTACATCATCTATATTGAACACAATAAGCTTTGGACGTTTAGGATACCCCATCTCTTTGGGTTTTTTCTGTTCAATACGCGATTCAAAAAAAGGAATTTCATCTTGAGCTTCTCGAGCAGCAGCAGATCTAATGGCTTTAATTCTTAAAACATTTTCCCTAGATTCTTGATATTGCTTTGTAAGAGAATTTTCTTGCTCTGAGTCTGAGTCTGAGTCAACGGTTTCTGTTTGGATTTCCGCTTCAATTGCGCTTATCACATGCTCAATGAACTCATTCTTATCTTGTTTTTGATATTCTGATTTTAATTCAGCAAAGCGATTTTTTAATACCTCAAACTCAGGGCCTCTCAATTGAGAACCATTTTTAAGACGCATAAAGTCTTTGACTAGATTTTCAAACCGCACTCTAAAATCTGTTGAGGTGATAAGAAATGGAAGACGCTCTTCAATTAAGTCAATAACCTGCTGCCGTGCTTCTGCATAGTCTTCTTGCCTTGGGGTTTCACGTACTTCTCCTTTCTTCGGTTTTTTAGTCGCAGCTAACTTTGAAACGTCTTCTAATAATAGGTCGATTTTTTTAGAATAAATACTGTCATCACTATAATACTCTTTTGGAAAATCTTTGAGCAGAGTATTTAATACAACTAAAATTATGCCAGTAACAAATTCCTCGAGACTTTCTTTTTTCGATTCGACTTGTAAAACCTCCCATTTAAGTAAAATGGATAAATGGGCAACATGTTCTCTTTTTTCTTTGAATAACTTATCCAAAGTTGAAAATATGTCAGGGGTTTCCATTTCATCTGGCTTTGTAAAATCAAATATGATCTTAAATGCAGTGAACTGTTTTTTTAACGTCATCCATTGTCTCGGGCTCAGTTCATTAGTGGCAATTAACTCACTTAATTCTTCATGGATCAAATGCATTTTTCCAGTTATATGAACCGGGTCCACTGTAAGATGGTCATAATCCAAAAGAAAGAATTGCTCTATAACGTTGATACGTTGTTCCACCTCCTTATCAAGCACCTTATAGTCATTATCAATTTCTGCTTTTTTTAATAGTTCAATACATTGTTTCCATTGATAATATTTTTCTTTTAAATTATTGAATTCTGCTTTTGTAAATTTCTCTGGATCATGATTAATTATTGCATCTAATATTTTATCGCCTGTTTCTAAAATATTATTTAATACATCAAGTTTTAATTGTATTTTGTTTGGATTACTTAAATTTCTCGAATTTTTTAAATAGGCATTCTGCACGCGCACCTTAAAAGAAGACTTATAGTTATCAAATTGATCCTGCTCCATTTGAACGTGCTCAGGAAGAATTCCTTCCAACTTATCAAGAATATCTTGGTAGTTTCCAGTATGTGTTTGTAGATCAAAAAACACTGCCAGTTCATCGAGGTTTCTCTGTTCTGCAAAACCATGTAGTAAGAAGTCGGTAGAATTCTTAATTGACCCGAATAATGTTAATGTAGGCTCAGAGATAAGAGGATTTTTACAAACATCTTTCACCCACTTAGGTAATTGATGAGGAGGAGTCGAATTTAATTCCTGATATTTTTCTATTAACTCAAGAAGTGCGGCTTGTTCCGTTTCAGCCGATATCTGCTTGGGTATCTCAATCTGTTGAAGGAGACGATCAATTTCCTGCTTTAATAAAGTTCCATAAACAATGTAGCACTCAATATCTTCTTCAAGAAAGGCTTCAGGGCCAATATGTTCCTGAATTAAGTATCCGGCCTCCTCAATGTAATCTTTCTGTAGATCTGTTTCTATAAAATGCCCAGGTTTTCCCTTAGGAGTTTTTTCTGCTCTCATCTGAGCGAGTCGTTCTTCAGAATTAAGTTGAGAATACTTCGGATTCAAAGATGCCAAAAGGTAGGCAATTTGAGCACTACGTCCTTTTCCTTTTCGACAATGTGCATGGATATTTTGTTCTGGAGGAGTTTTCTGGCCCACTTTTTGGACATGGGCTAATTCTTGTAGAGTTAATTCCAGAGGTTGCTTATCCCGAAGAGGAAAATGGTGTACTTGGATAGGAGCACTTCCATTGATACTGATCTCATAAGTTATAAATCGTCCTACTTTTCTAACTGGACGTGAAGTAATATGAATATTTTCAAGTTCAGGAATATCAGGAAGTGTTACTCGCCCATTGGCATCGGGTATGAAGTAATTAATAAAATCATTTAAAGCTTCATCTTTTCTTATTTCCCTTTGCCCAGAATCTGCTTGAGGATAATAAGGAAACACCCTACCCATAGCAAATACATGAGTTACATTATTGGTGAGTAAATTGTTTAAATATCTTGCGATATCCTGTTCCGCTTCATAAAGTTCAGGATTTGTCTCAGGGGTAAGTGATTTGGCGGAACTAGGTCCTGGTGAAATGGAAACATTAGTATCTTTAAATTTAAAATAACCCATGCCTATCATTTGCCGGGTCGGACCTGTTAATTCCATACTTAAGGGATTTACAAGTCGGAACAAAGTAGGCGGCAAAAACTCTGCGAAACACTGTTTCGCCAATCCCATACTCGGCTGATTCGAGCTTATATACTCATCATCACGATCCATCGCTGCAGAAGTGAGATCATTGATTACAGAACGAATAGCAGATTCAAAAATGATCATTTCTCTTACAGAAAGATGCTTGAATCCATAAGATTTCAGTCGTGTTTTAATTTCATTTTCATTGAATTTTATCTCATATTTTGCAGCAATATCTTTATTTATAGAACCGTCTGAATTAAATACTCCGTAAGCATCTAGTTCACGTAACGATGCAGATTTATATGTTCCAAATGTATTTTTTATTTGTGCAACATTTCCTTCAAGAACAGCTTGATCCATCTTATTAGGGTCTGACACTATCTGACCTAATCGAATTAAAAACTCACGTTTTTCAACTTCTGAAAATTCAACCTCCTCTTCAGGTTGTACTATTGTTTGAAATGTTGCTAATCTTGAGGATATCTCTCTACTTGCATAACGCAGAGAGTCTCCTTTATTGCCCCGGCTATCCAATATAGTAATAAGATCTTGATTATAGACGCTATTTGGAGCGCCAAGTGCCTTCATTTTTTTATGGCTATAAGCACAAGTAAAGTCTCCACAAGCATACATATCTCTTTGTGGATGAGTAGGGCCTGTGGTTTCAATTGTTATTTGACTCTTATCAATCCCACATTCTTTTAACAAATCCAAAGCGATGTCCTTGATTGCATCTGCACCACTTGGGCCAAAAGGGTCAAATAATTCAAGGTGATATTTCCCTTTCCCACCTACAGGTTTTGTTAAATAAAAACCTCGCCAATGACCAGGGCCTATTGGAATAAAAATATGGTCAAAATGTTTATTTTTAAGGGCTAAGTTCAAGCCCTCTTGTGCTGCTTCAATAGATCCGGAGTCAAAGCGATTTACTGGCCCCAACACCTCGATATTGTTATGGGATTTGGGCATTAACAAAGACATATCGTGGTCTTGCAATTGATCCCGCAGGCTGCGCTGATGAATATATTTTAGATCAAAACGTCCCTGAGCGTGGTGTTTACTCATATTTATATTTTTTTCACGATCGTTTTGCTCTATGACCATAGAGTAAATGGAAGCAGCAACATTTTGAAGCGAAGACGCATCAAAAGGCTTTGCGAGCTGTTTGCCTACAAGCTCAATAACGTCATCGCTTTGAAAACCTAAAGGCACATCATAACTAGCAGCCAATTTATTGACAGCATCGAGAAGAATTTTGCTTTGGGCGGTTAATTTCTTATTGTAACGTTTAATGAAATTTTCCAAGCTTTTCTTTTGATATTCTTCACTTAATGCCATTACTATTCCTCAAGCATGTCATTCGTTAAAAAATTCCAAGCATTATGACAAGTCCAGGGATTTACTGTCTGCTCTGAAGGAGCGATCTAGGCTTATCCTGTTTTTTATGCACAGAAGTTCCTCCTATTGTAAGCTTATATCATTAAGATTAAGAAAATATGAGCAACTCATTAGGTAAAGGCATTAAATACAGATTAATAATGCAGCTTTTTTCCTAATCACACAGTATGTAATTGTACGACTAGCGCCCTCTATGGTCAATGTTTTGTAACCTTGTTCTTGACAAGATCATTGCGAATAACAATAATTCGACTGATTTTTTGAAATCCCTTCGCTGCAAGGACTGTCGGCCCTAACTAGGAAAAGAATATGAAAAATAAAATAGTTAAGTTGGCACTAACTTCCTTATCTTTTACTTGCATGCTTGATGCTTATGCTGTTGATTACCGTTTGAATGGCTTGTCGTTAAGTACTTCTATAGGCGTTCTGTCAGGTAATGCCCATGAATATGTTTATAACCAAAAAACAGATACTAAGCTAAGCCAGCTCAATTGGCGCATAAAGAATGCTGCAATAATAAATGGGGAATTAAATTATGATTTCCTGACTTGGCTCAGTATTAATGGCAGGGGCTGGATCACCTTGGCAAAAAATAAAGCTTCCATGGATGATTATGATTGGCTCAATCCCTATCAAGAAACCTGGACTGACTGGTCACATCATGAGAATACGCATCTTAATTATGCCAATGAAGTGGATCTGAATCTAAGAGCTTGGCTGATGCAAAATGAACATTATAAGCTAGGTCTGGCAGCAGGTTATCAATGGAGTTCCTTTAGCTGGCGCGCAATTGGTGGTTGTTACCAATATAACAACGGCACTGATATGGGGTGTTTTCCTGGTAATGAGCTTGGAATTGGATACCAACAAAAATTTAGAACTCCTTATGTTGGCTTAGCAGGGAAATATTTCATCAATAATTTTGAATTCAATGCCTTTTTAAAATATAGTAATTGGGTTTCAGCACGAGATCATGATGAACATTATGCTCGCAACTTAACGTTTAAAGAATATGGAAATAACTCCAGATATTATGCTGCAACAATTAATTCTGGCTATCATGTGACACGTAGTGCGACAATTTTTGTTGAAGCGTCTTACAATCATTATTCTAATGGGCGTGCTGATACTGAAGTAATCGACAACGATACCGGTGAGCATTTCTATGAGAACGACTCAGCTGGTTTATCTAATAAAAACTATAGTGTTGCCCTAGGTTTGCAGTATCTTTTTTAAGATGAGCCGAACAATATATACTCTCAATTCTGAGGGCCCCCACGACTTGTTCGCGGGATCCAGTAGATCTGCCCTAACACACTGGACCCCGCGGACAAGCCGATAGGCAGAGATATAATCAAGCGACTGTTGCTTGCAACCAGGATTTTTTCAACAAAGAGGTTGAGCTATATTGACCCAACAATCCGTGATGAATTTTAATTTTTGTTGGGTTTAAAGACCCAATATATTGTTCTTCTTGTTAGTTTGGCCCCTTATTAGAGAACATACTAGTTACTTCATCGTGTATCGCGCCTCCGCCATTGATAATATTTCTTATGGTATTGTTCACTTCACCAATATTTTCGTTGGGCGAGTTTTGGGTAAAAAACATTCCTGAGAAATAAGTTCTTCCCTGATTGAGCAGATTGGAGCCTGGCCTTCTTTTTTTCCCTATGTCATGGAATTGAGAAATTAACAATCCATTGATTACCAAACCTGCTGTCAAAGCAAGACGGGAGTCAATTAAGAGCAGGGGAGATAGCATCAAATTTACCACTCCCAAAACCTGTAAGGTTTTTTGCATTTTTACATCAGGAGTATCGTTTCTAGGCATAGTAAATCTCCTTATTATTTTTGAAAGGCTAGGTGGGGAAATAGAGAAAATGAACCAATCATATGCCCGATTATAACACAGAGTGCTCAAGTGGCAAGTGATTGATATTAACATTATTTAGTTTCATTTCCTCCTATTTACTTGCCTCTAATTTGTCCCATAATTGACTTCAAAGAAAAATATTTTATACTGAAAAATCTCATGCTATACCATGAATTATCATGTTCAGGATGAACGCCGATGCTCTTTCACCGGTTACCTTTAAAGTCTCTGTCTTATTTTCACAAGGCTCCCATTCGTTTTATGGCTCAAGTTGCTCACTGCCATGGGGATATAGCTGGTTTTCAGTGTCTGCATCAGCGTTTATGGGTAATTCGTCAACCTGATTTGGCTGATGCTTTACTAAAACATAGCGGTTTTGCCAAGTCTTCTCTTGTTTTTAAACAGCTAATTCCTATTACTGGCCGCCAAGGGTTGGTCCAGTTAGATGACAATGATTGGAAACATAGAGTACCTGCAATTAAGCCGCAGTTCTCTATTCAAGGACTGAATGAATCATTACCTTTGATAACTACTAATATTGATAATGTATTGCAACAGTTTGATAAAGGGCTCATTGATATTCACCCAATCATTATGAGATTGACCATGGGTAATATATTAGCCTTAATGGGTATTGAAGAGGTGACGGATATATCACCAATCATTAATGACATGTTGGTATTAAATCATTACTGTGGCCAACGCATGCGGCAATTGCTGCGCTTGCCTTTATTTTTGCCTTTACCTTCACATCGCTTGATTCATAAGAAAGCGTTTGAGTTGAGAACCAAATTAGACATCCTATTACAAACAGCCAGAGTCCGTACTAATTCACCATTACATCAACTTCAACTACACTGGTCTAGAAGGGAATGCATAGACCACCTGAGTACGTTTTTATTTGCTGGTTTTGAAACGACAGCAAGTTCTATTACTATAGCTCTGCATTATCTGGCTAACAATCCAGAATGGCAACAGGCTATATTAGAAGAAAGCACCAACAGCGCGCAGTTGTCAGTGCAATCACTGAAGCAATGGTTTTGGACTCAAGCACTTTATTGTGAAACACTTCGTTTGTATCCTCCAGCATATATGCTAGTGCGCCAGCCAACTGTCGATGTTAATTTATACAATCTGAATTTCCGGCCTAATGATTTGGTGATCATCAATATCCATGGAATGCAAAGACATAAAAAATACTGGCCAGATCCAAAGTCATTTGATATCAGGCGCCATCTGAATAGTTCTCCATTTGCAAATAAAGCATTCATGCCTTTTGGTTTGGGTAAGCGTATTTGCACCGGGCATCAGTTGGCCATGACTGAAAGCATGATGATTTTATCTGCAATGTGTCAGCGTTTTTGCTTATCAACACCAAGTAGTATCAAACCAATAATGAATGCTGAAATTACGCTACATCCAAGGAGCCGTATATGGTTGAATTGCCAGCTACGCTAAGCTGTTGGTTAAGGGAGTACCTAAGATTAAACATGGGACGTGATGAACGTTTATTTACCCAGTTTTTGTCTTTTGGTTATGCAAAGACTACTTTATCCAGCGTCAGCACTCTTTTTTACGAACAATGTCAATTGGCAAAATGGATGCTAGGCTCACTCATTACGTTGACAGATGATTTCACCGATCATCCTTCATTCAAGAGCATGCAATGGGTAACAAGTTTTATTGCTGCAATCCAAGGTGGTCATCAAATAGCACCTTTATCTGCTCATCAGCTGCAAGCATTAAACTTGGCTTATCAATTGTACGGATGGTTACAACAATCCATTCATAAAATGACACTGCAACCAAGACTTATTGCGCTCATTGAGTTTGACTTACAACAGTACTTTCTCAATATGCGTTTTAGTACTTTTCTCAATAGTGAGCCTTTATTGATTTGCAAACGAGAGTATTTATGGCACGCACCTCATAACATGGGCATGGTTATTGCGGGAATGATGGATTTGGCCTGCAGTGATCACATTGAATGGCAAGAAATGGCAGCCATGCGCGAAATTTTTTACTGCGCTCAACGCAGTGGGCATATCTGCAACACATTAACCACCCTGGATAGAGAAACAGAAGAAGGGTGCATCAGCAATGAAATTCAATTAAGAAAAATGCATGGGAAGAATGGGAGCGAAGAAAGCATTATTGAACTTCTGCAACAAGAAAGAGCTAACTTGTATCAAAAAATAGCTAATGAATCGTTAAAAACATTTTCGACCAAAGGTTATGTGCAAGGACTGCGGCAGCTGCAAACTTTGCATGAAGACATGCAAGGTGTGATATGAACTCCTCACTAACTATCATTGGTGCAGGTGCAAGCGGGTTATTATCAGCGCTGGTTTTAGCGCCGTACTATGAAGAGATTTTACTGATAGACCGATATTGGCCTGATGAGCTTGGTGTCAGTCAAGGAACACCTCAAAGCCACCATTTGCACGTACTGTTAGCAGAAGGGCAGCGGTTGTTAAGTTCCTTATTGCCGGATGTTTGGCAGCAATTAACAGCCAACTCACTCCCTGTTGTTGATTGGGGCAAAGATACCTGGTGGAAAACGCCACATGGCATACTTACGCCTAATGATTGCGCCGTGAGAACTCATCTATTTAGTCGGCATTACTTTAACCAGGTTTTATGGTCTCAATGCCAGCAACGGAAAAACATTAAAACGTTAACCGCTACAGTGGAACATTGGTTGATTGCAGAAAGAAAGATAAAACAATTGCAATTTAAAGCGAGAGAATCTCTAGCTATAGCAGGACACGTTATTGAAGCGCGGGGTAGAGCCTCCGGTTTGCACACGCAATTAGGTCTGGAAAGTTTACACGTGAATAATCAATATCGCTATTTTTCTACTCGGCTGGAGCAAAATGATTGGTCAACCGATTTAAAGGCCAAACAGGTTTATATCCAGGCATGCCCTAAAAAACAACCTATTGGTCTGGTTTTATCGCCCATAGAGGGAAATGCCCTGATTTTAACATTAATTGATACTACAGGAACTATTAAAACGGATGAGCAAAAACAAGCGGCAGTAAGCTGCTTATTTAAAAAAAACCAACTGGGCCATATCCATTGTCAGGGAAAGTCCTGGATTCCTTATGCTAATTTGAATAATACGCGTTTAATTATTGAACGCCAGCGTTGGCCTTTGAACTTATGGGCTGTTGGAGACAGCATTGGATACCAAAATCCTGTCTATGGGCAGGGTTTAACGATTATTCTTAAGCAAGTAGATTTGTTAAAG
Organism: Legionella bozemanae; assembly: GCF_001648595.1. Classification (GTDB taxonomy): domain Bacteria; phylum Pseudomonadota; class Gammaproteobacteria; order Legionellales; family Legionellaceae; genus Legionella; species Legionella bozemanae. The sequence goes on from NZ_LBAW01000002.1 coordinate 277,555, forward strand.
AGACGCGGTAAAGTGAATTGGTTGAAGCAAAAACAGCTTCACCGATGCAGTTGGATGCCTTGGTTATTGGCTTCTAATCAGGATATGTCTGGTGAGAAAAATAATGTTTTTCAATGGTTGATGCAAAAGTTATTGCGACAGGCGTCCAATGATCCATCTGTTGGGGAAACATTTATTCAGCTTTTGCACCAAATCAAATCTCCCTGGATTTTATCGAATCCAAGATTGATACTCAAACTTAGCCGCAGAGGTGATTATGATTAAATTATACCAATACCCAGGTGTTTGGGGTATGCCCAGTTTATCGCCATTTTGCAGTAAGGTATTTTATTTTTTAACCTGGGCTAGGCTCCCTTTTGAGGTCATCCAGGTTTTCAATCCCCGCCAAGGCCCCAAAGGTAAGTTTCCGGTGATCGATGATGAAGGGGTTGTGGTTGCTGATTCAGAATTTATTATTAAGTATTGTCGGGAAAAATATGGGGTGAATATCGAGGATCCTATTGGCGATTTGTCTATCAGACGATTAGTAGAAGAGCATCTTTATTTCATTATTTTATATTCACGCTGGATTGATCCAGAAAACAAAGCACAGATTGATAGGGCGTTTAGACATTTTTTTCCCAAAGGCACAGGCAAACTCGTGTTATCTCTAATTCGTCGACAATTACGAAAACAAGGCTATTTTCAAGGAATTTCCCGGCATAGCAGACAGCAAATTTATCAAAAAGGTGTCGAGGATTTGCAGGCTGTTGAGTCTTTCATTGTCCAGAGTCAGCAAGATGGGTGTCGTGTGGTTGATATGTCATTGTATGCCTTTTTGCAAGTCATTCAACAAACACCACTGGATATTCCTATTCGCTCTTATCTAATTGAGTCACAAGCCATCCAGGATTATTTAGTTCAGAAGAGAAATCTATTTGAGCATTAAATGAATCTATCGTTAATAAGATTTGTTTTTAAGAAATTCATAGCGTATCAAGTTTTTCAGATTAGCATACCGCATCCGTAGCAAGGTTTGATTTCAATTCTGTAAAAAATTTTCAACGAGACTAATCTATTATTGCCCACTTTATTAGCGTGGAGTAGAATTTCTGCGGCTGCAGTTTAGAGTAAGCAGAAAACTCAATACATTATAAGGAAGCAATAAAGTGGAACGAAGTTCTCATCCTCCTGTGCACCAACATTTCAAATATCGTGCCGACATTGATGGCTTAAGAGCTATTGCTGTTTTATCGGTAGTGGCTTTCCATGCTTTTCCCCAATGGGTGAAGGGAGGATTTGTTGGCGTAGACATTTTTTTTGTAATTTCCGGCTTTTTGATTTCCACAATCA